>JBAZFH010000003.1 GCA_041653535.1 Patescibacteria group bacterium | reverse complement strand
CATAAACTTTTGGATCGCTAATAAGTTTCATTAAGTAAGTTCCCGGTCTAAGTTTTATATTTTGCCCCAAACTCAACTCAGATAGTTGCGAATTAGTAACCGTACGGATATTATTAAAATCTTTATACCAGGAAAAATATATCTTTTCGTTGGGGAAGCTATGACGCTTACCGTCGTAGCCATAATAATAAACTGACGAAGAAGAAGATGTTTTAATTAAGGTTCCTGGCACTAAATCAATAGCTAAAGCCGAAAAAGGCGTAAAGCCGCCAACCAGTAAGCAAACCGTTAAAAACAAAACGATTTTTCTCATATTTTTATAGAATATTATTACTTACCCTGTTGGTATATTAACAAAAAAAGGTAAAAAAAGAAAGCTTATCATCTATCCCTACAAACCACCTTGACAAAGAAATAATGTTATGTAAAAATAATAAATTATTTGACAATAAAAAATCAGAAGTCTCTACCCAAAGGAGGTAGTAAATGAAAACGAAAAATAAACACCGAATTATTGGGATTATCGGACTAGGGGCATTGTTACTGATCGTCTGTTGCTTTGCACACTCTACCCCAAAATATCAAGAAAATTACGCTCAACTTTTTGGTCTGGTTATCGTTTTCTCATTCTGGTTCGCAATGAATCTCCAAGCCAAATTTGACTTAATAATCAGCGGGGAGATAAAAAAAAGAAACGATCAAGTCTTCCGCGCTATCCTTAAGTATATTTACGATCGGTGGTATTATTGGTTGCGCTCTGACGTCCGGCGTTCCCATCCTTGACTTTCCCGCACCCTATCAGAATATTTGGGGAGCGGGGTTAATAACAATACTACTGATAAATTTCTTTTGTATCACTAAAAGATAGACAACCAAAAAAGACCGCAACAAAATACGGTCTTTTTATTTTTTGTAAAAAATAATTTCAAACCCTTGTTTATTATTTATTTAAAACTTTTAAATTCTTGATCAGTCTCTTGACTAACATTTATTATTTTCAAATCGGTAAATCCTTCGGTTAATTCCGGCTCTTCAAACATATTAATCATTTTCACTAACGCCGGTAACGCTTGTTCGTTAAAGCTCCCCTTTCGCTCTCCGTTAACATAAACCTTTTTAGCCCTATCGACTATTTCCTCTAAAGGAACCTTCAAATACATGGCATTGACCTCTACGCCATCGTCTTTCAATTTTAAAATTCCAGCTCTAGATATACGTTGCAAATTGGTACCGTCGTAAAAAAAATTGTCAGCTCTGCTGGTCAATATTAAATTTCTGACTTTCTCGCTCAACATCTCTGCGAGTAATCGATTTTTTACGTCAAATAACTCTTGATCAGAAATCCCTTCTTTTGTCTTTAATAATGAGCTTAATTTTTCTCGAAATTCATTGGATCGCAAAAGTTCTGGCAAAATCTTGTCTCTTTCTATGATTTCGTACCCTTCTGCTTCATACTTCCGCGCCAAGCTAGACTTACCAGAAAACGGCAAACCAATTGTCATTATTAAATGTTTAGGCATAAATACATGTTACTAAAGATAAACCGTTTGGTCAAAAAAACAAAAAAATAGTCTCAAGTACTCGGGGGACAGGGATTGAACCTGCGACAGGGTGGTTAACAGCCACCTGCTCTACCACTGAGCTACCCCCGAACACTTAAGACTATAATTATTTGTCAAAAAAATCTATATTTTAATAATCCCTTAATTTATCAATTCCTTCACTATGACGAATCTTCTCCAGAGCCTTTGCTTCAATCTGACGAATACGTTCACGGGTAACGTCAAATTCCTGTCCGACTTCTTCCAAAGTATGCGACACGCCATCAACTAGCCCGAAACGCATTTCTAATATTTTTTGCTCACGCGGTGACAAATCACGAATGGTTTCTTTTACATAATCACGTAATAATTGCAACGCAGCGGAACGATCCGGTGTAATATTTTTGACATCTTCGATAAACTGCTCAAGCGTACTATCTTCGTCATCATCGCCAACTGACGTTTCCAACGAAATAGTGTCTTGCGATATTTTAATGATATGGCGAACTTTGTCAAGATCCTCACCCATTTCTGCGGCGATTTCCTCTGGTAACGGCTCGCGACCGAGGTCTTGAATCAACTGACGCTCCACCTGCTGAAATTTATTAATCGTTTCCACCATGTGAACAGGAATACGAATAGTACGTGACTGATCGGCTAGTGCGCGGGTAATAGCCTGACGAATCCACCAAGTAGCATAAGTAGAAAATTTATAGCCCTTACGATATTCAAATTTTTCTACTGCCCGAAAAAGACCAATATTACCCTCTTGGATCAAATCTGCCAACGACAAACTCTTGCCCACAAATTTTTTGGCAATCGAAACTACTAAACGTAAATTGGCTTCAATTAATCTTTTTTCCGCTTCTTTGTCGTTTCTCTCTTTTCTTTTAGCTAATGCCACCTCTTCTTCCGAAGTAAGCAGCGGCACTTTGCCGATTTCTCGTAAATACATTTGGATCGAATCTGCCGAAATTTCCGAAAGATCAATCCTTCGAGATTCGTCAACATCGGACATTACTTCGCCCAAAACTTTTTCGCGATTTTCCCTTTTGCTCCGTCCCAAAAGACCACCTTTTATCTCAACTATTTGTATTCCTTTTCGATCAAGTTTGTCCCAAAACTCTTCATATTTATCCAAATAATGTTCGACTTGCGGAAAAAAATGCAAAATCTCAGTTTCGGTAATAAAATTTCGCGCCGCGCCTTTGGCTAGAAGCGAGCGCAAAACATCGACACTTGGCTCCACTATCGTTTCATTGGAAGCATGAATAGATTTTTTACCGCCCAAATCACGTCTTTTTCCATGATGAACTTTTTTACTATCCGCTTTCTTTTTAAACGAAAGTTTTTTAATGTTTTTCTTTTTGGCTAATGCCATAATTTAAAAAATTACCTTTTTTTAAAAGAAACAGGGTGATCAGCTGCTTTAAAAAATTTTATTGTTTTAGGCAAAATTAAAAAAAATTGACCTAACTTAAATTATAAAGCTGATCAGTGAAATAAGAAAATTGTTCTGATAATTTTTTGACTTCATTGCTATCCCCCGCTTTCTCAGCGATTTTGATTTGTTCTCTCAACTTTTGGAGCTCGGAATTAATATATTCTTTTTTTAGATCTTTTATAATTTTGACTATCTCACCCCTTGCTTGTTCAAAATTTATATCTTCTGAATCCTTACTAATTAATAAGGTCATTTGGTTTAGATATTCAGCAAGACCCTTATCAAGATACGAGGTAAAACCTTCCATAAATTGGTTGTTTTTACCAGTCAAACTATCGCGGTTGTTATTATAGTAAATTATTAAACTTGTGTAAAGGTCTTTGGATTTATCCCCAAATAAAGCATCAGGGGCTATCCGTTCTACGGCAAGTGGCATTAAATCGGGAAAATTAAACATCAGGGCAAAAAATTGCTCACTCATCATTTCCTGGCGACTCATCTGAGAATGTAAAACCGGCACGGCTTTATCGCGACTAGGAACGATTTTACGCATCAGACCGCTCAAAGCCTCCCGCAAAATATTTTCCGGAATTGACAATTTTTCAGCCAACTGCTGTAACCAATGAGCTTGAGAAACTTGGTCGGAAATTTTAGCCACTACCGGCAATAATTTTGCCACGAGCTCTTTTTTTATTTCCGACCTAGTAATATCAGCTCCCACAACACTTTTGTCAAAATAATAGTCCATCACCGGTACGGCAGCGGTAACACGAGCGCGCCAAACATCGGCATTATTATTTTTAATAAACTTATCCGGATCTTCCCCGTCTGGCAAAGTAATAACCCGAACATTCATACCTTCCAGTAAAGCAATATCAATACCGCGTTCCGCTGCCAACTGTCCGGCAGTATCTGGGTCAAAACAAAGAGAAAGGTTTTCAGTATAGCGTTTGATTAATTTGGTATGATCAATAGTCAACGCCGTGCCACAAGAAGCAATAACATTTTTTACTCCGTATTGATGAGAAGTGATTACGTCAAGATTTCCCTCGACTAACACTGCTACTTTTTGCTTACGAATTTCTTGCTTGGCTTTATCTAACCCAAACAAAAGTTGCCCTTTGTTAAAAATTGGAGTTTGCGGCGTATTCACATATTTTGCTTCTTTAGCGTCAGGATCAAGTGTCCGCGCCGAAAAACCGACGACTCGACCATTATGGTCACGAATCGGAAAAGTCAGACGACCGCGGAAACGATCATAAAAACCCGCTCCTTTTTCTTTACGTACGGATAATCCGGCTAAAAATATTTCTTGCTCAGTATAACCTTTCTTTTTTAAAAAATTAGAAGTCTGATCCCAACTGTCTGGAGCATAACCTAACTGCCATTCATCAATAGTAGCGGCATCAACACTGCGGGCAGCTAAATAATCACGCGCAGACTGCGCTATTGATGACTCCAGTAGAACCTTATGATAATATCTTGCCGCCAAATCGTTAATATCGACTAGCCGCGTGCGCTGATTAGTTATTGACGGATCTTCGTGCTGTAAAATCACTCCGGCTTTTTTAGCTAACACACTCAAAGCTTCGGAAAAATCCAGTCCTTCTATTTTTTGAACAAAAGTAAAAATATCCCCGCCTTCGCCGCAACCGAAACAGTGCCAAATTTGTTTGTCACGCGAAACCATAAAAGACGGGGTTTTTTCATGATGAAAAGGACAATTTGCCTTCCAATTAACCCCCGCTTGTTTTAGTTTCACGTATTCAGAAAGTAAATCAACTATATCAACCTTGGATTTTATTTCATCAATAGATGATAGCACAAAAAAATTTAATTAATTAAACTTTTTCAAAACTCCTGGCCTTATTTCATGGCTGCAAAATATCTTCAACACGACCGTTAATAGAAATAACCACTTTATCAATCGTCGGAAACTGCATCAACGTTTCCGTAATCTGAGCACGGATAGCAGCGACACGACAAGATCCGCCGACACCTTGCTCTAGGCTTTTGTCAAAATCGACCGAAGCTACGCCGTTAGCAATTTCCAGTTTTTGAATCTTAACACCAGGATTTAAAGAAGTAAAATAACCAATATTAAACTCTTCTGTCGTTGGTCCGGATAACAGTTGATCGAGAGCTACTCTAGCCGTAGCAACGGTTTTAACCACTTGCCTATTAACAGCAAAAACTTTATTACATAAAACTTGCGGATCAAACTGATTATTGCCAAAATAAACCTTAACTATAATTTTTTCCTGATTGCTAAAATTAACCGGTATTTTCATTGAGGCGTCATTTACCGCTAGTCCCGAGGGATTGTCTTTGCTAAGAACAACAAAGCCACTTGTGGCTTGACCATGTTTAAAATCAACTTTGGCAGTAAAGGGAACAAAATCTTCGGTCATCCAATCCCCTTGCGCGGTCGCTATACCGCTGCCTAATTCCTGTCCTTTATCATCTATAATTTTGACTGGAAAACTAGATTCAAAAAACCAACTGCCTTTTGCTTGGCCGGTAAACTCTAACGGACTAGAAATAATATCTGACAGTTGAACATCCTTAATCTCGGCATCCGACAAATCTTCGTTTATATTTTCCGTACCGCAACCAGTTGTTGGTTTTTCCGCGCTAGGATTACCATGCTTTTGCCACTGACCGTCAACACAGATCCAATTGTCTTCGCCACTAAAAATCCTAACGCCAATCACCGTCAAAATTAAAATAATCACAATTACTACCAAAATGATCAACGTTTTTTTCATAGGAAGACGTTATTTTTTTAAAGAATCTTTTACTGCAGCAAAAATCTTTTTATGACCAGCGGCGTTGGGGTGCAATCCATCTTCGAGATCAGTATTTTGCAGTAGACCAAAAATATCGATAAAATTAACTGCATTTTTGTCGCACAAATTTTTTATTATACCGTTATACTTTTGGGTAAAATCGTTAGTGTAACATAAATTGCACCAAGAAACCGGGGTTGTTTTAGATTCGTCGCAATTGTTAAAACCAACAAAGACAATATTTTTTACCAATTTTTTGGCACAATCAATAATTTCTTGGATGTTTTTTTCAAATTTATCAGGTGAAACTAAGTGCTCTTTAATATCTTTGTCGTACGCCGCATCATTTCCACCGGTTTGGAATATAAGTATATCCGCTTCCCTGATTTTTGCTTCCCGTTCAAATCTTTCCAAAATAGTTTCCGTTGTTCCGCCGGATATACTAAGATTGTAAATACAAGATTTTCCACCGCTAGCAGCTTGTTCCAACCACAATCTATTTACCCACCCTCCATCCTCCTTATCCCAAGCGCCCCAAGCCGTGCTATCGCCGAATATACAAATTACTGGCATATATCCTATCTTAAATATTATATTGTAAAAACTAATAACCAACCAGTAAAACTCCTTTTAATGGAAGATGAAGCCTATTACTAATATAAAGTGTTTCTAAAAAAGTATAAATTTTTTTAAAATCATCATGCCCACGATAATTATTTCTTACGGCTAAAACCAAATATTCGACACCATACATCATAGAGGCTTGAAATATATCTTTTAAAAATTGGTAATTATCAACCGCTCGTCCCGCTTCCACTTCTAAAACGATCGTTCCGTCAGAACTCAATGCGTCGGCGTCAAAATGCTGGTCAATCTTATTATTAAGTCCAAATAAAACAGGGACGGGAATTTTTAACCCAGTGGTTTTTCCCTTCTCTACCCGCATAGAGACCTTAATTAGTTTTAATTTTAGGATCGACAATACTTCGTTGCTTGAAAGGGTGTGCTCTGGTGAACAAATTTTATCATTAACGGCTAAAAAACAATCAATAATTTTTTTTACTTGCTTATTTACTCCGATTGACCTTGGGAAAAATTGATATTTAATCATACTAATTTTTATAATTCTATAAAGCAACCTCAACCTCTTTAATCCAATTAATAAACTTATCTTTTGTGGTAAAAAATTTATTAGTTACATCTTATGACAATTGAAATAAAATATTTTTTTTCAAATATTGCAACTAAAAGCCTTAACCCTTCGACCTGATTAAGTACCTCTAAATAATCAAAATTTCTTGTACTGATCACGAACTATTGATCATGCAAATAAATCCATGGCGGAGGGAGGGAGATTCGAACTCCCGATACCTTTCGATATACTCGCTTTCCAAGCGAGCGCACTCGACCGCTATGCGATCCCTCCACTACGGATTTATTCCGGTAATAAAAGCGCCATTTTACTCATAACTTGCTGATATCTATCTTATATCATTTCAACCAAACATTCAATAACTAAAAAACGGCGGCTTTTAACCACCGTTTACTATTTTTTTGTATCTATATTACTTAATCAACTCCTGGATTAAAGCCTCAAACTCGGCTTTTTCGCCGTCTAAACCAAAACTGTCTTGTTCATGGGCAGTACCTATACGGTAATATTTACAACCAAAAACAAAAGTTGGGACAGTTCCTTCCGGATTGAATTGAGTATAAATCGCTTCATGATTTGGGTCAGTGGCGGTTTCCACCGTTGAAGTCAAAGTATCATCACCGGTATCAAGCTCCCAATGATACGCGACTATCTTCCCTTCTTTGACATACTTATCGGCAATCTCATCAAAAGCCGGCTTTACCCACTTACAATGAGGGCAACCAGTAGTAGAGAATAAATATACCACCGGTTTTCCATCTTCCTTACAAATTTGGGCATCTACTTTTTCCTGAAAAGAACTGGCGGCTGCGACACCGGCCAATGGATCGTTATTTTTAGCGACAATATTACTTCCTTGAACAACGCTTTCACCAGCTACAGTAATATCTGCCTCACCGCTAGTAGCAATCAAAACAAAAGCGCCAATAAGAGACAGAATGCCGACAACGGCAATACCAATAACTATCCCTAAAACAAAACCTTTTTTTGGCTGTAAACCATTTTTTTCTTCGGTCATATTATTTTTTTATTTATTATTCTTTTTAATCTATTTTTTACTTTAGTAGCCCTAGATTTTTCTATAAAATAAACCAATGAAATAAGTATAACACAAAGAAACAAAATAAGCAACCATAGCTGCCAATTTCCCGGATTACACCAAGAGATACTTATGTTTGTCTGAGCTTCCCAGCCATTTCTCTGTTTGTCTTCTACCCGCAATTTCACGGTAAAATCACCAGCGCCAAAAAAACGATGAACGGCTAAGCGATCAACTGATTGTCTACCGTCACCAAAAATCCAAACGTAACTAAACTGGTCCCAATACTCTCCGGGAATATCCGACTGAAATTTATACTTCGACCAACCAATCTGCACTGCCGATATTTCCAATCCAGTAATCAATTGATCGGTTTCTTCCCCTAATACTTTAATATCTTCACCTGCTAAAACAACAACGTCGCCATTTTCATCGACAGTAGTAGATTCAACCGTCTGTTTATTATTATTTACTAATTCTTTTTCAGACGCGACTGATTTAGTAGTCGGAACAATTTTTTCTATCGCAGCCGGAACAATATCTTTTATTATCACCTGCTCATTGCACTTTATGGGATCCAAGGGAAATTGATCGCTGTTATCGGGACAACCATCACCGTCAGTATCGGCTTTTCTCGGATCAGTGCGGTAATTGTTTGTCTCGTCAATATCCAAAAATCCGTCATTATCATCATCAAAATCAGACAAATCACCAATGCCGTCACCGTCAGTATCAATATCGGGAACAAACATAACCGTTTGCTGTTCGTTATTTGAAACGTTTTCGTCTGTATGTTCATTAAGATAAGTGATGGCACGAATGTTAAAAGAATTTTGAGGAACGATAAACTCTACCCAAGCATCGTCATAAGTACCAGACAACACCGAGATTTCCTGAGAACTGCCAAGTGGTACATCGTCGGCGTAAAAAGTACAATAGCCACGGACGTCTTCCGTGCCATAATTATGAATCCGAGCAATAACGTTCATTGTTTTACCGATTATCATCTGCCCGCCGGAAATCCTAATATCTCCCTGTTGCAAACCAAGGTCATATCTGAAATCAGCAAGAGAAATCCTAGGAAAAATCAACGATACAATAACAATAATAACAACCAAACGCCTAAACATAATGTTTATTTTAAAACCTTTAATGTCTTTAACGCTTCTTTAAACTGTTGAACCGAACGAACGGCCGTTTTTTTATCCAACTGATAATCTGACTCATGAACCAGTTTATTACGTACTATATGTGCCGGCCAAACATTTCTAATACTAGGTAACTGATAATTGATAGCACGAATCCGTTCGCCGAAATCTTTACCAGGAACAGCTAATGTTTTAAGTGCATAGTCAACCAGTTTATCCGCTTCCAGCACGGCTAGCTTCCAAGCATTAGGTGAATCCTGCTTAATTAGCTCCTCGATCTGCAACCATTCTTCACTGATTTTTTTGGCAGAAAAATCATCTATTGGCGCGGGGTGTGATTTTTTGACAAACCAAAAAACCAAACCAACTATTATCGCAGCAGCAATAATAATCATGACGATATAGTCAACCGAGTTAAAAGTAATAGTCATAGTTTATATTTTCGGCGTCTGTTTATGCCAATCAGTCAACTCCTGATATTTATTAGCTAAATACAAAACATCGCGTTCGGCAAACTGCCTACCGATCAGCTGCATACCAACAGGCAGTCCGTTGATAAAACCACAAGGCACGGAAATTGCCGGCAAACCTAAAATACTTGCCAGTCCCATATATATATCCTCAAGATACATTTTGAGCGGATCGTCAGATTGTTCGCCTATTTTAAAGGCTGTGTGCGGCGCTGATGGCGTCAAAATTACATCAACTTTTTCCAGCACCTTATTCACCTCTTTTTGAATCACGCTGCGCACTCTTTGCGCCTGCAGATAATAAGCGTCGTAATATCCGGCAGACAACGCATAAGTGCCGAGCATAATTCGCCGTTTAACTTCCGGACCAAAACCTTCCCCTCTACTTTTAGCATAAACTTCAAAAAGTTTTTTTGCCTCCTTGTTTTGATAACCGAAACGAATACCATCATAACGCGCCAAATTAGCCGATATTTCCGAAGGTGTCAAAATATAATAAATAGCGATCGAATATTGGCTATGTGGCAATGATACTTCTTCGATCCTGGCACCATTTTCTTCAAATAATACGGCGGCGCGCCGAACCATCTCGGCAATTTCCGGATTTAAATCTTTGGAAAAAAATTCTTTTGGCAGACCGATAGTCAGACCCCTTACCCTGTCTAATTCTTTCAGATAATCTTCCAGCGGTTGATCAACGGTTGTTGAATCTTTTTTATCTAAACCGCCAATAGCACTAAGCAAGATGGCTGCGTCTTGCGCATTTTTGGCGATCGGACCGATCACATCGGTTGACGAAGTCATGGACAGCAATCCGTAACGAGAAACCCGACCATAGGTTGGTTTCAACCCAGTCACCCCGCAAAAAGCCGCCGGGTGACGAATTGATCCTCCGGTATCAGAACCAAGTGCAGCGATACATTCGCTAGCCGCTACCGCTGCTGCTGAACCGCCGGAAGATCCTCCAGGCACTCTTTGCGTATCCCAAGGATTATGAGTAGTAAAAAAAGCGGAATTTTCCGTTGAAGCGCCATGAGCAAATTCATCAAGGTTAGTCTTGCCGATCAATACCGCACCGACCTCTCTGAGTTTTTTTATCACTGTTGCGTCATAAGGCGCGATATAATTTTCCAAAATTTTTGATGCCGCGGTAGTTTTCTCTCCAGCGATATTGATATTATCCTTAATGGCAATTGGAATCCCTTCCAAAATCCCGATTTCTTCTCCAGATTTTATCCTACCATCAACTTTCGTGGCCTGCTTTCGTGCTAAATCTTCGGTCACCGACAAAAAAGCATTGACATAATTGTCATCAACAGCCACTATTCTTTCCAGACAAGATTCCAAAAGATCTACCGCGCTGAACTCTTTTTTGCGCAATCCTTCGTGAGCCCGTCTAATTGTTAGTTCGTTTAGATTCATGATTAGAAATAAAAAAATAAAAAACCCGCAACGATGCTTATATTCAATTTCTCAACATCTTCATCTCCTGATCTCCCCTCTATTCTTCAAACACTCCCCTTACCTTAATATGCCTCCCGTCCTTAGTGGGAAAATTATCAAATATTTTATTTTTTTCTTCGATCGAACAATCAACAACTTCGTCGTCGCGCCAAACATTCTCCAAACCAGTCACTTGTGCTATAGGCAAAATCCCGTCTGTTTCCACCTCAGACAAACGATCAACATAACTCAAAATGGAAGAAAGTTGTTTAGCAAACTTCTTCTCATCTTCTTCCTTTAACTCTAGCCGAGCCAAGGCAGCGATATGCTCTATCTCCTTTATGCTAAGTTTAGACATAAATATTGCTGATTAACAAAAGTATTATAGCAAATAATAATGGCTTGTGACAAATAAAACAGCATTATTTGATAAAACCGGACAATAGGCTAAAATATTTTCGCGGTGTCTTGTAAATACCATGTCTTACCGGTGGCACAATGCATAATCGGACGCAAATATAGTGCAGTCAACAGCTATCCCAAGAAATCGGAACTCAAGGATATCTTTAAAAAAATGACACTTGAGTAGACATCTCTTCATTCTAATCAAAACCTCATAACAAAATGTGGGGTTTTTGTGTCTTTACAAGTAAAAAAAATTGCTGTAAGCTACGTTCATATGGTGTTTCCGGCGTCGTAACACGGGTCTGCAAATCTGTGATACAGAAACACCTCCTTTCGTTGTGGAATAAAGCGCCGGAAACGCCTCCATAAAACAAAACCCCCGCCTTAAAGGACAGTCTCGGAAGAGAAAAATCCTAGCGGGGTTTTTATTTTATCATTTCTAAAAACTCTTCTTCTTCAACCACTTTAATTCCAAAATCCTCAGCTTTAGCAAGTTTTGAGCCTGGATCGTCGCCCACCACGACATAATCGGTTTTTTTAGAAACCGATCCGGAGATATCACCACCTAATTCACGAATTTTATTTTTAGCTTCATCACGGCTCATACTGCTTAATGTACCAGTTAAAACAAATGTCTTACCGTCAAATTTATTGCTTTTTACTTTTAACCTCCCACCCTCAATCTTTACGCCTGAATTTAGCAATCGATCAAGCAATTTTAGATTATCTTTATCATGAAAATACTTATATATAGACTGCGCCATTATTTCACCAATATCAGAAACTTTCCGCAGATCTTCCTCGCTCACCGTTTTAATTTTATCAAGACTAGGAAAATGATCCGCTAAAGCAATCGCTGTTTCCTCGCCAACATGACGAATACCTAGGGCATAAACAAACCTAGCCAATGTTACTCTTTTACTACTTTCTATCGCCGCGATTAAATTGTCAGCCGACTTTTCAGCGAATCTTTCCAGCGGTTCGAGATCCTCTTTCTTTAACTCAAAAAAATCAGCAGCATTTTTAACCAACCCCTCATTCATCAGCTGCTCGACGATTTTCTCTCCCAGTCCATCAATATTGAAAGCTTTTTTAGAAACAAAATGTGTCAAAGCGGCAAGCTCTTGGGCATAGCATTTGGCATTGGTGCAAAAAAACGCCACACTTTTATTCTGCTTTTTATCGCTAATTTCCGTTTTTTTCACCACTGAACCGCAAATCGGACAGCGCTCTGGCATTTTAAAATTCTTTTCTTTTCCGGTACGCAATTTGGGCAGCGCCTGCACTACTTCTGGAATAATATCTCCGGCTTTTTGAATCACTACCGTGTCACCTATTTTAACGCCTAATTTCCTTATTTGATCTTCGTTATGCAACGTTGCTCTTTTTACTGTCGTACCGGCAAGTTTGACAGGTCGTAAATGAGCTACCGGCGTTAAAGTACCGAGTCTTCCAACCTGTACCTGAATATCCTCAATAACGGTTGTTACTTTTTCAGCTTCAAACTTGAAAGCTACCGCCCAACGCGGTGCCTTACCAACATGACCAAGGAACTCCTGATACTGCCGCTGGTTTATTTTTATCACAATACCGTCAATCCAGTAATCCTGACTTTTTCTTTTTTTGTCACATTCTTGCCAAAACTTATTTACCTCGTCCAAATTTTTACACAACCGATAATGTTTATTGACTTTAAAACCTAGCTCACGCAAAGTTTCAAGTTCCCGTACTTGAGTTTGCGGCAAATCGTTTTTTGCCGACCACGACCAATCATAAATAAAACAATCAAGTTTTCTGGCGGCAACTATTTTAGAATCGAGCTGACGAATAGTGCCGGCGGCAGCGTTACGTGGGTTGGCAAATTCCGTTTCACCGTTTTTTTTGCGCAGCTGGTTAATTTTATCCAGCTGCATAGCCGAAAGCCACACCTCACCTTCAACAATAATATCAAGTGGCTTGTTTATTTTGAGCGGAATACTACGAATGGTTTTAATATTCTGTGTTACGTTCTCGCCAACCAGTCCGTCGCCGCGAGTTGCTCCAACTTTTAATAATCCATTTTCATAAGTCAGAACGGTATGTAATCCGTCAATTTTTAATTCACAACAGTATTCTAACACCGGACGATAACCCAAATCTTTTTCTAAAATTTTTAATATTCTTTCATTCCAATCCTGCAACTGCACAAAATCAAAAACGTCATTAAACGACCATTGCCGTACCTGATGGCGCACTTTTTCAAACTTGTCCAGCGGTTTTCCGCCGATACGCCGTAGTGGAGAGTCCTCTGATTTCAAATCAGGATATTGATCTTCTAGGGCCTCCAACTCTCGCTCTAAAGAGTCATACACTTCGTCATCCACCGACGGATCATCAAGAACATGATAGCGATAACGTAACTCATCGATTTGCTCGATCAGCTTTTTCATCCTTTCTCTTGCCTCTTGCTTATTTAATTGTTTTAGCATAAAAATTTATTCTTTCTCAATCGATTCCTCGGAAAATAAAACGTAGTCAAACAAGCCGTAAATTGGAGGATTTTTCGGCATACTCACCTTAATTCTTTGACTGCTGTTGGCGAAATAACCTTCAGTGCCAAATATCAAACGCGTCGGTAAATCAAGTTGCTCGCCGTTATAACCATAAGCGGTAATCGTCAAGCCCTTAACATCGCCAAAAAGCGCTTTTAGCTTTGCTCGATGATAAAGACCAGGTTGTAATCCTAGTTGAACATCAACACCTTCTTGCAATATCGATACTCCATAAGGACCAAAAACATTTGTCGCTGGCACTCCGGCACTGATAGCAGAACTCCAAGAAGTAGAAAAAACTTCCAGCGAACTAGCACCCGACGAATCAGTGGTTTGTAAGCTTATACCGGTTACCGCCTGGTCTAGAGGAATATCAAAAAAATCTAACTGATAAAAATCGTTACGTAAAATATCGACAGTTACCGACTGTTCTGTTTTTATAGCAAATTTTATCTGCCCATTATCGAGAGAAACTTCCTGCGGAACGCTAAAATCTTCTTTTCGTCGCGTCCGGTATAAAACATTTTCCGCCCCCGACTCTGCCAGATACCAAGCGGTAAAAGAGTTGTCTATCAATCTTCCTTCTTGAAAAGAAGTTATCACTTGATTGGTCAAAAATATTGTTTCGGCAAGTAACACCAAAACTACAAACAAAGAAATGATTAGCGTATTTCCTTTTTTATTTTTTATAAAAATCATATTTTATCGTTTGTAAACCCGTGAAGAAATCGTAGTTTGACCAAAATCCGACCAACCACCCCTGGCGCTGTCGTCAACAATGCCGAAACTTATCGTTACTCGCGGCTGAATATTGGAATCAAAAACTCCGTTGCCGTCTAAATCCAAAAAGGGACTGACGGTCGGCCAAACAATAAAACTCATACCTCCGTTACCAAAATTACTAACGTTGTCAATCTTCGCCCAAGAAAAATTACCTTCCTGGTCTTGAGCGCCGTACATCAAACAAACAACGCCGACTGCACCGCAAACCGTTTGATCACTGGCAATCTTATAACCTATCATCTTCCCATCTTCATTAATCAAACGGATCTCATTAGTAATCCCGTCGCCGTTTGGATCCAACCAACCAGCGGCAGCATAATCAATCTCGTTAAAACGAATATCGCGCGCTATTCTTTCGATTAAAATCCGGCTTTCATTGTTTACAGTCGCTCGCCTGCTCACCACGTCAAAATTTTTCCTGGTATTAAGATAAATGCCAATGACAGAAATAAAAATGATGATAAAAATAGACATCGCTATCAATGTTTCCAATAGAGTAAAACCACGCTTCTCTTTTGCCTTTTTATTCATACTTATTTCCAATTATACAAATAGTCAGATAAACGATACTCCTTTGTTTGCCCCGGCTGACCAGACCACTGCGTCACAGCAGTTACCTTAACACCGACTAATAAATCACCATTCTGGCAAGGTGTTTGCGGCGGAAAATTTTGTTGGTCACAAATTTTTTCTATTTCCATCAAACGATAATATCCCGTTGCTTCGCCGGCAGCGGCATCATAATTAAAATAAAATCCATTTTCATTGTTATGCTTATAAATCTGAGATTCGGTAATATCATTGACTAAAAAGTTTAGATTAACACTGCCACTCGTCGGATCCCACTCTAACCGCGCTCTGCTGACATTGTCCGGGTTATCCGTAGAAATCAAACCGTCACTCCAATCTTTATCTGGATTTAGCCAATTACTGTCACGAAGATTGCGCACAAAATCCAAACCCTCGCGAGCAAACTGAGAACCAAGGCTTTGACGCAGATCGACTCCTTGCGCTCGATTAGAATAAAAATAAGTAGACATTAAAACAGTTGCCGCGGAAAGCAAAATCAGTAAAACAAAAACTATTTCCAGTAAAGTTTGCCCTTTTTTATTTTTTAATACCTTATTCATAAAAATAATTTATAGACCTCTCTTCGGTTATATTGCCATTAGTCAAATCCAATATTAACCCTGGCGGCGAAAAAAAATCGCTTTGGGCGTTGAAAGTTACTTTATTGTCTATAGAATTACAATTTTCAGCTTCCGGCAAAAAGTCGTATGGCGCTATTTTTAACACACAACCGACTGGTGAAAAATTTATCTGAGGCAAATCAACAGTCTTAATCACGTTCATGTCAATAATATTATCACCAGCGCCTAAAGTATAGCCATGATCGTTAACCACCATCCAATAATAAGCTGGCACCACTTTTTGTCCATCTATATTGATTGTCTGACCATTGATTGCCCTTGCCTGCATATAAACTATATCCGTCTGGATAGTAAAATACGGCGCCTGAACATCGGCGAGTTTGCTTTCTCTGTCAAAAGACCCGGGTATGGCTAAAAAACCAATAACTAAAATAATCGATAACGTAACGAGCATTTCAATTAAAGTAAAACCTTTTTTATTTTTTACAGTCATAATATAGACCAATACCAGTTCATAATCTGGTTACCATATAAAATAACTATCAACGTTGCCGGCACTAAAAAAGCGCCAAAAGGAACTTCGGACCCCATTTTCTTTTTTTTCGTCAAAAGCAGTCCCACTCCTACTATCGCTCCGAGAAAATAAGCGATAAAAATCGCCGCGACAACTTGCGGCAGACCTAAAACAACGCCCATCAAAAAACCCAAACGGATATCTCCTCCGCCGACCCATCTGCCGCCGGATAAAAAATATTGCAAAGCAAAAAAACCCGACCCTATTACAGCAGCTGCCAAGTGATTCATAAAACCATAATTAAAAACCAAAACAGAAAAAATCGCGAATATTATAGCAGGCAAGCTTACCCGATCTAAAATTAGATAATATTTTATATCATAAATAAAAATAACGATCAAAAAAGAAGCGGTAATTAGGTTAGCTAATAAGGTCAAGGTAAAACCGAATTTGAAATACATTAAAACAAAAACAACGACGGTCAGCATCTCTACTGCCGGATACTGCCATGATATTTTTTGCCGGCAATACCGACATTTGCCGCCAAGACAAAACCAACTTACCAAAGGAACCAGATCCTTCCAATCCAAAGCATGACTGCATCGCGGGCAAACCGAACGACCCAGCCAAATACCCTTTTTAGTATTTATCCGCCAAACCAGGCAATTTAAAAAACTACCAATTACTAAGCCTAAAATAGCTATAAATAAAAAATTTATCATGTCCATAAAACTGTCTTTATTTTACCATTTTTTGAAGAAAAAAATAACCCCGCAAAAACGTGGGGTTATTTTTATATTATTTCCTATCTATACATTTATAAAGCAGCGCAAGTCATACCAGCCGAAGTGGCAGTGCAATTTCCAGCAGGTAAAGTGCCGGTTTTGCCCTCTAAAGTGAAAGTAATGGTGTAATCCTGTGGTGACGTGTCGGAACCAGTATAGTGATAATATTCGTTCTCGGACGGACCACCAGGAATCAATCCCATATAAACAGGCGCCGTACTACAAGTACTGCTACCAAAACCAGCATCGTCAAGACAAACACACCCGCCGGACGCTCCCAGATCACAGTCTGCTTCCGGATAAGATGATCTTGAAGAATAAAACAATTCCAACGCTGTCTGGATTTGTTTGACATCAGCAACCCTTTTAGCATCACGAGACTTAACTCTAGCGCTGTTTAGGGACACTACCGCTAAAGTAGACAGTAATCCGATAATAGCAATAACCACGAGTAATTCGATCAAAGTAAAACCTTTTTTGTTTTTCATTTTATGGTTTTACCTCCTTTCTTTAATACATCGTTATTTTTTTTGAAAAACGACGTAAAACTTTAAATTAGTTAACTTATATATTTTAATTTCCTTATTTATTATAGCATTTTTAAATTCCGCTAGCAACCTGATACATTGGCAATATCATCGCCGAAACGACAACAGCAACACCGACACCCAACAAAATAATCACGAGTGGTTCAATCAAGCCAACAAGGTTAGTAACAGAGTGCTTTACTTCCCGCGTATAAAAAGAGCTAATTTGAGATAATGAATTTTCCAACCTGCCGGTTTGCTCCCCTACTCTAACCATCTCCGTTACCATGTCGGGAATATATTTACTGTCTGCTAATGTCAAGGCAAAAAAACTTCCATCCTCCACTTCTTTTGACGCTTTAACTATTAATTTATTATATTCACTATTATCCATCACCCCAGCGACAGTTTTAAGCGAACTGACCATGTCGACACCTCCCTGAAGTAAAATTGACAAGCTATTAGAAAGGCGAACGATAGAAATATTTTGGATCACCTTGCCGACCACAGGAAAATTTAACTTAAATTTATCCCATTTAACCTTCCCTCCGGCACTCCTGGTATAGACAAAAAATAAAGCGACCAAACCAACAATTCCTAAAGCTAAAACAATGATATAATTCTGCATAAAATCGCTAACTGCAATCAATATTCTGGTGGTAATCGGCAACGCTGCCTTGGCGTCTCTGATAATATTCAACATTTTTGGCATGACATACACCATCAAAAAAATAACTATACCGATCATTACAACAAAAATAAAAGCGGGATAAATCAGCATACCCCTGATCTGCGCCCGGAGATCATAACTTTTTTCTTCTTCGTCTGCCAGATATTCCAAAACCTCATCGAGTTTGCCGACTCTTTCTCCTGTTTCAATAAGCTTTATAAAAAAATTGCTAAAAACTTCAGGAAACTCTGCCATGGCTTCGGATAATTTTTTACCGCCTTCGACAGAGTCGGCAACACGAGAAACAATTATTTTTATTTTTTCTCTTTTCGTCTCCCGTGCTAACGTATCAAGAGCTTCGACTAGCGGTAAATTGGCGGAAACTAAAATAGATAACTGCCTGGAAAATATGACCAAATCTTTGGGTGAAACTCTTTCTAAAAATGGCAAAATATCCAAAATTTTACTGCGCTTTTTTGCTTCTCTGATAAACAAAATATTATAGTTTTGGTTTTCCAAAATATTTTTTGCGTCGGCTTCACTGCTTGTTTCTACCAATCCTTTAAAAATGCGACCGCTACTATCTTGTACTTTGTACTGGAAAAAAGCCATAAAAACTATTGTTCTGTTTCCTCTTTCTTACCGGCTAATACTGACTTTATTTTCTCCACCACTTCCGAAGGCATAAAATGCGCCTTAATCAAATAACCATCGGCACCGAGATCAAAACCCTTCTTAACGTCTTCTTTCTGTCCTAAATTAGTTAACATAATAACCGGTATCTTTTTAGTATCACCGCTGGCCCTGACTTTCTCCAACACCTCAAAACCATCCATCTTGGGTAAAAGAATATCAAGTAAAATTATATCCGGCGCCTTTTCTTTTGCCAGTTGAAAACCTTTAAACCCATCTTCGGCCAAAATCACATTAAAATTCTCCATTTCAAATTTTGTTTTATACATTCCCGCAAGAAATGTATCGTCCTCCACTAAAAGAATGGTTTTTTTGTCTCCTTCCGCCATATGATTATTTTTAATTTAAAATTATTAATTTTGATCCAATAAACCTTTTATTCCTGAATGACACGAAGAACTTCTTCCACGGTAGTCAGTCCTTCCGCGGCACGAAGCAATCCCGCTTGCATCAGGGTTAGCATTTTTTGTTTACGCATTTCTTTTTTTACTTCATCAATATTATAACCGGAAACTATCAGTCGCTTTATTTCATCATTAATACTCAAAATTTCGGCGATAGCTACGCGACCATGATAACCGCTGCCTTGGCACAAATCACAACCTCGACCATGATAAAACACTGGATGAGAAATATCTAAACCTTGCGGCAGTTGGTCCTTGTCAATACCGTCAAATTCTTTCATGATATTTTTTAACAGATAATCGGGAATTTCTATCTGTTCTTTACAAGCCTGACAAATTTTACGAGTCAAACGTTGAGCAACTACAATATTTAAAGTTGAAGCCAGTAAAAACGGTTCCACTTTCATGTCAATCAAACGTGGCACCGCGCCCAAAGAATCATTGGTATGTAAAGTAGAAAATATTAAATGCCCTGTCAGGCTGGCATGGATCGCCATCTCCGCGGTTTGGCTGTCTCTAATCTCCCCCACCATGATAATATTTGGATCCTGCCGCAGAAGGGAACGCAAACCCGAAGCAAAAGTAAATTTTACCTCCGGACGAATTTGCGACTGGTTTACTCCTTCCAAATAAAACTCTATCGGATCTTCTAAAGTGGCTATATTCACCTGATCTTGGTTTAAAATATTTAAAACTGAGTAAATAGTCGTTGATTTGCCAGATCCGGTCGGACCAGTAACTAGAAAAAAACCATGGGAACGTTTAATATTTGCCTCCATAACTCTAATTTGATAATCGGAAAATCCCAAATCCTTTAAAGTAGGAACCGCTTCCGACCCCTCTAAAATGCGCAAAACCGCTTTTTCTTTATTTAAAAGGGGCATGGTAGAAACACGAAAATCTATTTTTTGCTTATCAATATTCAAAGTAATACGACCATCTTGCGGAATACGAGTTTCATCAAGTTTGAGATTGGCCAAAACTTTAATACGAGAAATCACGGACGGATGAATATGACCAGGCAAATTCAAAGAAGTATGAAGCATGCCGTCGACACGATAGCGCACTCGACTCCCCTCTCCTGTTGGTTCAATATGGATGTCAGAAGCTCGGCTTTCCACCGCCTTCTTTATAATCATAGAAACTATTTTAGAAACCGGAGTTTCCGAAATAATTTCTTCGAATTCCGCCTCTTCGTCTTTTTTACCGCCCGAAGCCTTAAATACTTTTTGCTCTTTTTCTTGTTCGACTAAAGCGATGGCTTCTTTTACCTCACTGTCAAAATCAGAGTATTGACCCATACCCGCTTCAAACGACTCGGAGGAAATCAAATAAAGTTTGGATTTTATTTTCTTTTGTTTTGCTAAAAAATCCACCGCCCGTATCGCCTGAAAATCATAAGGGTTAACCAAACCAACTGACAGCTCCCTGTCCGTCAAATCAAAGGCAATTAATTTATAGTTTTGAGCCACTGAACGCTGAACAATAGATAATACCCGGTCAGGAATTTCTTTGGTTCGCAAATCAATATAAGGTAATCCGCATATTGCGGAAAGTTCTGGATAAATACGATCTTCATCTATGGAAAGCTGCTTAACTAAAAAATCAAAAAAATCAACCATACTGGCAAAATCCTGGCTTTCGATAGATTGAGACATTTCTTCATTTATAATGCCTCGCTTTTTTAGAACCTCTTTAATTTTTATTAAACGACTAGCGTCTTCCATATTTGATAAAATTATCTAAAAATATCCGGATGACCTATTGCCAAGCCTTCCAAGCTCAGTGGTAAAACATGCCGTTGCAATTTGTCTAGTTTAGAATTTTTAACATCATTAGATTTAAGACCAAGAACCTTCCATATTACTTCTTCATACCCGCTTGAAGAACCAACGCTATTCTTCATACTGTTATCCATCATGCTAAAAATTTGACTATTACTGCCGCGGTTTACGGAATAATTAATATTGTAATATAAAAGATAACCGCTAACACCCAAAGTAGCTATGATTATTAATATTAAGACTAAAGTTTTTTTGCTTTTTACCTCTTTTTGAACCAGCATAGCCTTTTAGACAACGTATAATTTTTAATTATAAAAATATGTTTTCAACGACAAAGTAAAAGAACCACTGTCGTTTGGCGCAAAAACAAAGGAAGAAATATCCATTAAACGCATATTAGTTTCGACTAGACTAACCAACTGTTTGAGATTATTATAACCACCGCCTTTTAAATTTAAACTGATAATCAACTCCTTAACAGACCCGGTCGCCTGCTGCGCATCAACAACTTTTTTCGTAGAAACTTGTTCGGAAATACTAAAAGACGACAGCGCTAACCCGCTTTGCTTAGCCAAACTATCAAGTTGAATTATCAAATTAGGCAGATCTTTTTCCGCGGGTAGTATCTGAGACAATCTAATTAGTTCATCCTGGGAGAAACTATCAAAATCACTCAATACTTTTTTTATTTCAGTGGTCTTTTTCTTTAAAGAATCAAGGCGCTCTATTTCGCTACGATAAGAAAAAGTTTTAGCCACGTTATCAGCGGTAAGCTGCGATCGAAAAATAAATAAATAAACCAAAATTACAAGCGTCGCGACAACCAAAAAGGTAATCCAATAAAAATTACGAAAAACAAAAAACAGAATCGGGTTGGTTTTATTTTTACCGTTTTTTGCCTCACGGTTGATATTGTTACTGTTGATATCCATAATCTTATTTCGCTAAAAATTCTGGGTTAAGATTTAAAACCAAATCGAATCTAACCGTGGTAATTTTAGGCGCGTTAGAGTCTTGACTCAACACGGTATTTTCATCAATTGTAGCTGAAGAAAATTCTACTGAAGAAACTAACGGTTCGGATTGCCAGATCGCCAACTGCTGTGCCAATATCGGATAGTCGGGAGCAGAGACGGAAAAAATTATTTTACCACTTTGATCAACAGTCATGCTGGTATAATAAACATTGGCTAAAGTATCTTTTTCCAGCAAAACAAAAAGCCGTGACCAAAATAAATGTTTCTCTGCTAAACTATTAAGCTGCGCTAACCGACGATCAAGCAAAACCACCTCTCCCTTCTTTTTTTCAAAATCCGTCAACTGTTTTTCCAAAGCCGCAATATTAGCGCTTAACGCTTGACCCTGATCGCTCGACGGCGACATTACTCTAGCGATAGCAAAATAAATGGCTACCAAAAAAATGATTGCCAACAACAAAACAATACCGCCGACTTGTAAACGATGATAAAATTCCGACCAAGTAAATAAAAAACTCTCATCTGAAGCCAAATCAACCTCCGGCGCTCCGCGCAAACGATGATTTTGCGGTTCATGCATCACGGTCGAATCCAAATTAATTTTTTCCGACGAGTCTTTTACTGCTGGAGATACCAAGGAAATATCGGAAACATCCCTAGCCGGTCCCACCTTTGGCGCCGCTGGCATCAATATTTCTCTAGGTTTAATTTGAACCGTTGTTTTTCGAAAAAAGAATTTATGCCAAAACCTTGACCACCACGATTTTTTTACCGCCAAAGTCTGTTTCATCTCTTTTTTAGGTTCAGTTGCCGAATCTCTATAAGAAATCGGGGGTATTAAATTTGGCATCGCAGTTTTTTCTATTTTTTGCGCCTGCATAACCGAAGGGTTTTCACGCGGTGTCTGGGTATAGATTGTCTTGGGAATTTCTGGCGGTTTCGGTACGGAAAAAATATTTTTATCGTTAATGGTTTGAGGTTTGGAAGATGTTATGACTGGAGAGTCTTGTTTTTTTAACTGTTTTCTGTCTTTTCTAGAAAATAAAAAATTTTTCCACCAACCGACTTTACTGGTTATGGGTTTTATTTCTTTTGAAAATTTATTTTGTTTTGCCGGATCGGTATAAACAATTTCTTCGCGTTGGTCTTTAACGCGTTTTTTGTCATCACTACGCAATTCTTCTGGTAAAAGATTTATATCAGTCATAAAATAAAATCTCTAGCTGATTTCTCTCATTGCCAAACCAATAGCAATGGATAAACGAGGACCAATCTTGTCCAAAATCGGCTGCAGATCTTGCGGATAAACTATCCTTGCCCACGGATCTCCGAGAAAGGCTTTAACATTTAAATTCTGCGACAAATATTTATCTAAATTCGGCAACAACGCAGACCCACCGGTCAAAATTATTTTTTCTATTTTACCATCTATCATGTTACTTTCTTGCTGATAAAGATTGAAACAATAATTAATTTCATGGACT
The DNA here is from genome assembly GCA_041653535.1 of Patescibacteria group bacterium. NCBI lineage: Bacteria > Patescibacteria group bacterium. Next base: position 108,808 of record JBAZFH010000003.1, on the reverse strand, counting down.
AAATTATCAAACAACTCTTTAATAGCGGCTATCTCGCTTTGCGCGGTAAGACCGCTCAAATCCCTTTTAAATCTTTCGGCGGTGAGGTTATCAAGACCTAAATTTTTACTAAAAATTTTCGTAAAACTCTGCCCGGCAGTATCAATACTGCGATTCAAAAGCGGCACACCGTCACGAACAACTGAAATATTGGTAGTTGCCTCTCCCATATCCACCACCATCACTGCCGATTTATCGCTGCCAATCAAAGAACGCGAAAGGGCAAAACTTTCTGTCTCTAAGCTAATGATTTGCAAACCAGCTTTTTTAAAAATATCTAAATAAATTTTTACCAGATTGCGCGGAGCGGCGGTCAGCAAAAACCTTTGTACTAACGCCCGACCGTCAACCTTTTCTTCCGCTTTTTTTAAAACATTATGATATAAAATCATTTCTTCTAACGGCATGGGAATAACTTTTTTTGCCTGCCACTTGATTGCGTCTTCTAAATCTTTCGGAGAATCCGCCTTGATATTCGATAAACTTATAACCGAACTAAAAATCGAAGATACAGGCAACGCCGCTACGACTTTTTTGGATTTCACTTTAGCTTTTTTAATCAACTCTTTTATGATTAAAACCGTTTCATCAACATTTTCTAGTAGATCAGGAACATCTGAACTCACGATTTGATCGGTATATCCATAAGTCAGTAATCTCGGTCGTCCCCGTTGGTCTTCCAGCTCGACTAATTTAATATTATGAGCGCCAATATCAACGCCTAAATAACTATTTTCCTTAGAAAACAATGCCATAATTATTGTTTTTGTTTTTTTCCTTTTAATTTAGCCAAAACAATTTAAGTCGTATAAATTATAACAGATTTTACCCTTTATTGGCAAACCAAGCCGCTAACGATTACTCCACAGGGGCAAACCCTTAATCAAACTGTCCATACCCGGAGGAGTGTTAATCAAAATTCTGCCATCATAATTAACTTCTTCTGCGGGATTATTGCCAGAATCAGAATAAGTCCGTTTAAAATTAAACTGATTTGCCGCGAGTAGCCCATTAACCACTAATCTGTTATCAGAACAACTGGCAGAAGATCCATTATAACAAGTATCAACAGTGCCTTCGGCATAATAAGCTCCTGCCAAATTTTGTACATTTGAACTGATATTAATATTACCTCCCGTAGAAGTAATCGGGTCGCGCAACACGATTATGCCCAGCGACGCTAATTTTTTTGTATCAGACAAACTCCAGCCCTGGTACGTTATATCACCATCAACAGTCAGATCTCCGTCCACGATAATCAATCCATCGCCACGCTCTCCAGCCACTAAACCGTCACGGACGATCAAACCGCTAATCGTACTATCACCATGACAATAACGAATCTGGTGATTAAGCGTAGTCGGTCCGCTCAAACTGCACCCGTCGCTAACTTCTATCAACCTACCGTCATCTCTAGCTTTTTTGATCGCTCCATTTATATCCAAAATTCCAAACTGTTCGCTATAATAATAATTTCTGTTTTGATTTTTTGACGGTAATTTTAATTCATCAAAAGACGCCGTCCGGCAAGGATCAAGTTGTGGGTTAGCTTCTAAAGTAATTAACTGCAGATCTTGGGACGCCAAAACGCAATAAGAGGCATTATAGTCTTCTGAAGTTGGAGATTTGAGATTGATATTTTTACCAGAATAAAGATCAGCTTGACCAGTTTTTAGCCAAGAGATCTCTTTTTTGAAAAAATAATAAGGACTAGACTGACCAAAAGTATTAGTGAATTGGACCATATACCAGTCTTTTTCGTCAATAAACTTTTTGTTAGCAACACTGCGCGGCGGATAAAATATTGGCGTCGCGCTTGTCTCCTCCCATCTATTTACCACACCCTGCTCCGGGTCAGCTGCATCCCAAAAGCCAATTTCGGCAAAAGACCATTTGCCTCCAGCCGTACCGGCGGCAACAAATTTTAAATCGGGCGGAAAATCCGTTACTTGGTTAACTCTGGGCGGTATTTCTGTCGGCGGCCATTGAGAATAAGAAGACTGCGGAGCGTCACCGCCTATTTCGATAATTGCCACCGTGCCGCCAGTGGTTCTAAACCGTCTTTCTTCCGACCACGTCGAAATACCTAAACGATTGCGGTATCTCGCCCGAACATAATAGTCAGTAGCTGGTACTAACGCGCTCTCACCGCTATAAGACCCGACAAAACTACCTTCACTGGAATTGACATGCACAATAAACAAACCATTGCCCGTCGTACCATCATAAGGACAAAAAGTGTTATTAGAACTCCAAATCAATTGATTGGCGGAATCATAAACATTCCAATCAGTATACTCTATGGAAGTATCAACTGTTATAGCACTCTCAATAGTAGGATTAAGCGATACTCCGGCGGCTGGAAAATTTTCAATGCCGTCAATTTTATCAATATCGGGAACCGACGGAACGACCAAACCGGTCCACGGCGAATAATCTACATTATAGGTTGTGCCGGTACCGACGTAATCGGTAACTAAAGTATTTGGATTAACTCGACATTTATTTTTCGGATTGGTAGCGCCTTCTTCGTCCCAAGGACCAAAGTTATCGCCCCAATAATTATTTTCCGCTGTAATCAAATTACTAGAACCGTTGAATATTTCCGCTCCGTGGTTACCATAAAGATCACTGCCGGTAATATTCATTTTACTGCTAATGACGTATACTCCGTGACCGATGTTATTAATAATTTTTGAAGAAGTAATGTTTACGTAATTGTTAGAAACACTGCCTGTATTATTATAATTGACACCATTGGCAGAATTATCATGAATATTATTGTTAATTAAATTAAGACTTAAAAAAGAACCATTATCAGTCGGTCTTACTTTTATGCCGTCGGCCGCGTTATTATAAATTTCATTGTTGGTATAATCGGCAACTAGGCTGCTTACCTTGGTTGAACCGCTTACAGTCACGCTTATACCGCTACCATTGTTATTATGAATTTTACACGAATCTATGTTCGCACGATTAGAAATACCGGAAATACTTCCTGTCGGAGAGGCGTTCACCAAAATTCCCACTCCCAAACAGTTGCTAATTTCTGAGCGATAAACCTTGTGAGTATTATCGCTGTCTAAGGTTATTCCGTTAGTGGCATAACGAACGATGGCATCACTGACAACCGAACAATCACCGGTGTTACAAAAACCTAAAAATATGGTATTCCAATCGCCCGAAACCGGAAAAGTCGAGGAATCAACTGCCCAAGTAGTATCTCCGGAAGCGCTGTTACTATTATCATTTACGGAAGTGAAAACGTTTTTTTGACTGTCCGCTTCAAGTCCGAAAGCAGAAATTTTGGAGTTATTATACAGTGACAATTTAAAAGTTTTTACAAATTTTACTGTCGCGGCGTTATTTATATATAAATTATGACCTCCTGTAAACTCAATATTGCCGCTCACCAAATAAACAACATTATTCGTCGACGAATTGTCGCCGTTGCCGGACCAATAAGAATTCAACGCCGACTCTGTGGTTTTTATTACCCCGCCCGGTAATATTTTTACCACATTACGAGAAAAAATCTCGGAAGCGCTCGGATTATTATCCTGTATGGTGTTGCCGTTTAAAACGGTCCGCGGATGAATTTGCATGACCAAACTATTATTACCGCGGATAGTATTGCCTTCAACGATTGTTTCGCTGTAATTTTGGTTACAACGAGTTGAAGCTTGCCAAATCGCCGCATAATTTTTAGCATTAGCGATGCCATTTTTATTATTACTACCTTCAATAATATTACCTTTAATATTAAGCTTGGTAGCGGTATTGCATCCACCGTCATCAATCTGAATGCCGCTGCCGCCGCTATTGACGATATTATTATCTTGAATAGTAGCGTTGATAATGGCAGTGCGACCGCCATCGGCACCATAGCCATAGGTATAAATACCGTTACTGTCGTTATTACTTATCTTATTGCCCTTTATTACCGCCGCATTTGTTACCGCGCTATTCCAATAATAATTGCATTTGATAGTTATCCCGTTCTGGCTGTTATCACCGATAATGGAATTTAAAACCTGATGAGAGTTGGAAACAAAAGAAGAATTATCAATTACCACGCCGTTAGTGCCGTATTTTATAATAGCGTGATCAATAACGGAAGAATCGATACCATAACTGGTAGTCGACAAAGTGATTGAGCCCCAATCGCCTTTTGCCGGGGCGGCGGAAGAACTAATAACCCAACGCGTGTCTCCTCCGTAATCTGCCGCCGAATCATTGATTGAGGTAAAAATGGTTTCTTTTCCAGAAACGGCCGGAGCTACGGCGTATATTTTTGCGGAATTAACAAAAAAACCAGCGCCGTTACCCAGCTTTATCATCGGCGCTTCGACAAAATTTAAAGTATTGTCGTTAATAATAGTCACCAAACCGCTCACAAAATAAACAACATCTTCCTTACCATGCCCTCCGCTGCCACTCCAGGTATAAACCGATCCGGGATTTACGCTAGAATAATTTTTAGTGTAAATAGTTCCTTTTATCACTTTAACAACGTTTTGAGAAGCATCGACTGCTTTGGTGTAGTTTTGCAAAAAATTATTATTAACTAAAATAGTCCGCGGATGAATTTGCATGGCTAAACTATTGTTGTTTTGGATGGTATTACCACTAATAGTTATTTCGCTATTTTCTTCGGAAGTACAACGACTCTCTGTCTGATAAACACCGGCAACCGTGCCGGGACTATTATTTCCTTGATTATTGTCTTCGATTACATTACCGGTAATATTTAGTTTAACATCGGAACTGCACTGTCCGTCGTTAAGATAAATGCCGTTTTTTGCATTATTGGAAATAATACTGTTTTCAATTATTCCGTCAATTTTTCCTCTCTTAAATAAAAAACTCGATCCTGATGCATAAACGTAAATCCCGTTATCGCCGTTATCATGAACATAAACATTACTAACCTTGGCTTGGTTTAAAGTATCGCTATTCCAAAAATAACCCGCTAAAATTCTAATGCCGTTATTTTTGTTGTTTCTCACTTCTGAATCGCGTATTTCGTGGGCGTTAATAACATAAAAATAATTTTCCATCGACAACCCGTCTGTGGCATATTCGATAATTACACGCTCAAGAATTGAAGAATCTAGCGTATAAGTCCCGGACCGCAAATATATACCGTTCCAGCTTCCCGGAGTTGGTAACACGCTGTTTGCGGAAAACGTAATCTCCTGACCAGATGCGCCTATGGCAATAAGTTTGGCGCTATCAATAGTCAAAGAAGCACCGCTGTTAAATAAAACAGTGGCACCGGCTTCAATCGTGAGGATGGCGCCGCCAGACACTGTTATCGCTTTCGTTACAATATGAGGCGACTGTGCCGCTGACCAGAATTCGTTGGCAGTAATATTCGTCCCATGATACTGCAAAGCCGAAACGCTTTTTATATAAAGCAAAGATATCGAAAGATTTAAAAAAATAAAAACAATCACAAACAGCCGAAAATTGTGTTTTTTTCTGTTAACATTTTCCATGTTTTTAGTTTTGCTTTATTATAACAAAAAATAGCCTTTTAGGCTATCTTTTTTCCCTGTCAATCGCGTCGTTTACCAGCCGATCCGCTTCCTTGTTTTCTTCCCTGGGCACATGACGATATTTAACCTTACTAAAGCTTTGAGTTGCGTTCCAAATTTTAACAAACAGTGAACTTAATTCTTTATTTTTTACTTTATATTCTCCATTTAACTGTTTGACCACCAATTCGCTATCCAAGAAAAAATCCAGCTCTTTAACCCCCAGTTCTTTAGCCGCTGCCAGCGCTTCTATCACGGCTATATATTCGGCTTGATTATTAGTCATATCATCACCGACATATTTACCAAACTTTTTTACTATTTCTTTTTTGCTATTATAAAAAACCACGCCGATTCCTGCCGGACCAGGATTACCGCGAGCGCCACCATCAGTATAAACGATTAGCTTATCCATAGGCATTTTAAATCATCTTATTCTTACTTCCTACTTCTTATCTCTATTCTGAAGCAATAGACGAGCCCGGCAGAGCCGGGTCCGGCTTCGCCGGAAATTAAGAATGTATTTTTAAATCGGCTATTTTTAACTGCAGCTCCCTACTGCCATTCCATTCATTAATACCGACGTCGATTACGGCATCTATTTTATCACCTTTCTTAATACTGGCAAAATCAATCACTTTACCAAAACCAATGAGTTTACGCACCATGCCGTTATTCTGCCTGACCAACAATTTCAAATGTTTCATGTCTTTGCCCATTTTCTCTACTGAGTCTACCTCTAAACCAGTAGCCAAAAATCTAGGTCGGACATTACCCTCGCCAAAAGGCTCCATTTTTTCCAGTTCGTCATAAAGCGGCCAGCTCACATCAGCCAAATCAACTTCGCTATCGATTTCCAGAAAAGACATAAGTTCAACTTTTTCTAGCTGCACAGCTAAAGCTTTTTTGTACTCAACGACAAATTCTTCGAGAGAAGCTTCTGGTTTTAGAGTAAAGCCGTTAGCTTGAGCATGACCACCATAACGATATAAATATTTTTCTAGACCTTTGAGCGGTACGGTAATATCACTACCATCAATACCTCTGCCTGAGCCAACTATCTTACCTTCAAAACGCGAAATAATTACCACCGGTCGATAAAACCGTTCGCAAAGTCGACCGGCCACCAACCCCAATATTCCCGTTGGCCAATTGTCGCCTATACCGATAAGCAGCTTTTCATCTGCCGAAGCTTGCTGACCCAAATTCTTTTCCACTTGAGAAATAATATTTTCAGTCAAAGTCTGCCGCGCCGAGTTGCTTTTCTGGATTTGCTCAGCCATACTTTCCGCTTCTTGTTCGTCAGTAGTCATCAGTAGTCCATAGGCGTTATTGGCATGATCCATACGACCAGCGGCGTTTAGTCGCGGCGATATCTGAAAAGCGATCGAATAACTATTTAAACCCTTTTTAGGCAGATCGTCACGAAAGCTGCTCGGCACACCGCCGTTGCCACTGATACCGGCTTGTTTGAACAAAGCCTTTAGCCCCAGCCTTGGCGTTTTGTTTAGTACCACTAGACCGTAACGCACCAAAGTGCGGTTTTCACCGAGCAGCGGCATAACATCAGCCACTGTTCCGATAGCGACCAAATCCAGCAGCCATTTTTCAAAACCTTCCCAATTTTCTTTGTCATTTTTTTTCTTAGCCTCAGCAATCAATGCTTGCGCGACTTTAAAAGCCACGCCGACACCGGCCAACTGGCGAAAAGGATATTTCTCGCGAGCTAGCTGTGGATTGATAATAGCGTAAGCTGCTGGCAGGGTCACCGGCTCTTGGTGATGATCAGTAACTATCACATCTATTCCGGCCTTAGAGCAAAATTCCACTGCCGGCGCGTCCGACACGCCACAGTCAACAGTAATTACCAAATCAATTTTGTTATCAATAAAATATTGGGCGGTGGGAATCTGAAAACCATAGCCTTCTTTCTCCCGATGAGGAATATAAACATCAAACAATGTATCGATTTTTTCTTTTTTACCAAAAATCTCAACCATTTTCCGCAGTGTCGTCATCATTACTGTAGAGGCAGTAACTCCGTCAGCGTCATAGTCACCATGGACCACGATTTTTTCGCCTTTTTTTATAGCAGCAAATATTCTTTTTACCGCTTTGGCCATATCTTGAAAAATAAAAGGATCATGCAAATCTTGTTCGTAATCGGGATTAAAAAACTCATCTACTTTTTCCTGAGTGTCGATACCGCGACTATACAGCAATTGCAAAACCACCGGATTTATCTCCGGAAATCTATCTCTAAATTCCACCGGCATTTGCGGTGCTATTTGCCAAATTTTTGACATAAATTATGATATTAGGAGGATAGGAGGATAGGTAAAATACAAATGCATTAATTTACCCTCCTATCCTCCTACTCTCCTACACTCCCTATCCTCTTAAAACGCAATTGCCACGGTCCACAAAACCATTGACAACGCCACTAAGACATTAATTATAATCCAAATCGTCTTTTGTATCTTTTTTCTTTTTAATTTCATATCTCTTGACTAATAAACAATATAATAATAAGGTGAAGTAAGAAGCTTGAAAAAATGAGATAAAAATGCAAGAAAGAGGTATCGCGCCACCGGAACCAGATTGGCGTCGCCGCCATTGCGGCAAAACACTGTATCTTAGGAAAATGGAAGCCGCGCCCGAAGCCTGCCCTGCTTGCGGTAGCACCGACGTTCTGAACCTACATATTCAGGAATTCGTCGATCCGCCGCCATCTAACCTCGAACTTGAAGAGTTGAAGGAGGAACACTAATGCTGACTCAAACTGAATTCGACGCCTTGGCGCCCGACGATCCGCGCAAGGTGCTGGCAAAAGAATGCCAAAAACTGGAAATCGACATCGACCTCTGTCGCACCATCTACGACCCGCAAAAGGTGCGGGAAATCATTTTTGACTCCGACCCGCAGATGGCAAAACAAGTGGTCAGGGACATGGACAGCAAAACGTCTATCTACCCTTACCAGTATGAACCCGAGGAAGGTTTGCAAGAAATCACTCAAGCCGATTTTGACTTGTTGCCGCCCGATGATCCACGAGTAATGCTGTGCAACCGCTTCGGTTGGGGCGAAAAGGGCTCTGAAACCGAAGGATTTCACCTGCGAGTCAACCGCTGGGGTGCCGAAACTTTTTTGCGCGATTGCATTGCTCACGAAAAGGCAATGAAAGAGATCGAAGCTCTGCCGCCCGACAACCCCCGCCGTAAACTGTTCGAACAACACATTATGTAACCATCAACAATTTAAAGGAGCTGCCACCCGCGGCTCTTTTTTCTTTTCCCTAACTACCAACTACTAACTACCACCTACCAACTATCTCTTCAAAACCGCCATAAAAGCCTCGGACGGAATATCTACTTTACCCATAGCTTTCATTTTCTTTTTACCCTTTTTCTGTTTTTCTAGTAGCTTACGTTTACGCGTCACATCACCGCCATAGAGCTTGGCCGTAACGTCTTTACGCATAGCGGAAATCTTGTCTGAAGCAACTATCGTGCTACCAATCGCCGCCTGAATTTTCACCTCAAACATTTGTCGCGGTAAAACGTTTTTTAGCTCAGCTACTATTTTTTTACCAACTGAGTGTGCTTCATCGTGATAAACTATGGTTGAAAGTGCCTCAATCTTGTCACCGGCAACCAGTATATCCATTTTGTTTACTTCAGCTTTTTGGTAACCCTTATAGTCGTAGTTTAACGAAGCGTAACCTTGTGACACGCTTTTGAGCTTATCGTAAAAATCAATAATTAGTGAAGCTAGGGGCATTTCGTAATGCAGCACGGCTATCTTTTCATCCAAAAACTCTGTATTAATATAAATACCGCGCTTACCTTGAGTGACTTCCATAATCGGTCCTAGATAATCTTTTGGCGTCACCACATCGACTTTCATCACCGGCTCTTCGACGTGATCGAGGTAAGACGGATCCGGCATTTCTTGCGGACTTTTGATAGTTGACTCGTCGCCATTAGTTTTAAAAATTTTGTAAGCTACCGACGGCACAGTAATAACCAAATCAAGGTCATACTCGCGATGCAAACGCTCATGAACAATATCCAGATGTAACATGCCAAGAAAACCGCAGCGAAAACCGTACCCTAGCGCCGGTGAGTTTTCCGGCTCAAAAGTCAGCGCCGCGTCGTTTAACTTTAGTTTTTCTATACCTTCACGCAGCTGCTGATATTCGCTACCTTCTTTACAAAATATTCCGGCAAAAACCATCGGCTTTACTTCTTTATATCCGGGAAGCGGTTTGCTGTCGCCAAAACCAATCGTGTCACCGACGCGACATTCGGCAACTTCTTTTAATCCTGTTACCACATAACCGATTTCTCCGGCTAGCAGTTTATCTCTAGTCACCAGCTTTGGTCGCAGTACGCCAACTTCCAAAACTTCGCTAATCGCTCCAGTAGCCAAGAAATGCGCCTTGTCACCGCGCTTAATCTCTCCGGAAACGAGACGTATATCAGCCACTACGCCGCGATATTCGTCAAACTTGGAATCAAAAATCAAAGCTTGCAACGCTTTATCTTCCACAATAGTCGGTGGCGGCACATCTTTTATCACCGCGGCTAAAAGTTCGGTAACGCCAGCGCCGGTTTTAGCCGAAACCTTGATTACCTCCTCTGATTTACAACCAATCAAGTTAACAATCTCTTTTGTTACCCGCTCTGGATCGGCAGCCGGCAAATCAATTTTGTTGATCGCCGGAATAATCACCAGATTTTGTTCGAGCGCCATATAGAGGTTGGCTAGAGTTTGCGCCTGGATTCCTTGCGTAGCATCTACAAGTAATATCGCTCCCTCGACAGCGGCCAGGGAGCGCGACACTTCGTAGCTAAAGTCCACGTGCCCAGGAGTATCGATCAAATTTAAAATATAGCCCTGATAGTCCATTCGGACCGGCTGCAGTTTGATAGTGATACCACGCTCTTGCTCCAGATCCATCTGATCAAGTATTTGATCTTTCATTTCCCGCATTGAGACCGTTCCAGTGATTTCCAAAAGACGGTCAGCCAGAGTTGACTTACCGTGGTCAATATGCGCGATAATACAAAAATTTCGGATGTTATTCATAAAAAATAGTAACTAGCAGCTAGTAACTAGTGACTAGCTGCTAATCCCGATTTGCTACCATTCTACCTTATTGCTCCCTCTTTTTCAATGCTTTAACAAAATAAAAAAAACCCGACGGGTAGAGCGTTGACCTTTGATGGTCGGGGAATGCTCTTGTCGGGTTTTGGGTGGGACATCCCCTAGATGGGGATTTGAGGGCTATTTTTTTCAACTACTCTTCGGCGGTGTCGCCATTGGTGCGTCCGATAACCTGGATGCTGTCATCGGACAGAACAATGTAGTCGATGCCTTCAACGCCGGGGTTGATGAACAAATCTTCGACGCTGGCTGCGACGTCATCGGTCCCTTCACCGGAAACGTAGCTATCGCAGGCCATAAGCCCGCAAACGGCAATAATGGCGACAGCAACGAGGATGAAGAGAAACATGCGATCATCTTTCATTCCAGACTCCTTTGTTATCCCTTGTTGTAAAAAATCTTTATCTTATACTTAATATAATAGCATATTTTATAAATCTTGTCAATAGTAAAAACAAAAAATAGCCCTTATTTGGCTAATTTTAAACAAAATATTGTTAACAAAATCATTTCTAATTTCCAATTTCTAATTTCTTCACCCGCTGATCCTTAATTCGTAATTATTATCCCCATCTACCATCTACCAACTACCACTTCCTAGCTTTCTATCTCCTCTTCCACCTTTTCTACCGCCTCTTTGCGTAAAAAACGTCTTTTGAAAGACGCGGCAAAAACCAACATTTCCTCCGAACGCAAAAATAAACTGACTAAAATAAAAACAAGTATTCCTCCCAGTCCGGCAAGCAAGCCTTGAGAAAAAATACCGATAAAGGTTTCCGTGCCGGTATAAGGCTCGATAACATATTTCAAATACTGGGTTGTAAAACTCATTGTCAGTGTAGCAAGAGAAATTTTTACCACGGCAAAAATAATATTTACTTCGTCAAGACCGTTGGTTTTATGCCGTAACGCCAGCCAAAGAATAATTACCTGAATAATTGACGAAACCGAAAAAGCTAAAGCTAATCCCGCTACGCCATAATCTGCCGCCAACACCCAAGCCAGAGCGATATTAACCATGGCGCCAATTAGCCCAGCAATAAGCGGGATCATAGTGTTACTCCAAGCAAAAAATCCTCTAACTAGCAATGGTATCAAGCCTTGAGCAAAAAGACTGACGCTAAAAAACGCTAAAGCATCAGCAGTCAAAATCGTGTCTTCCCAATCGAAAGAACCGGCACCGAGTACTGCACGAACAATCTGGGCGCGCAAAACCAAAAACAAAGCCGAAAGCGGGATGATAAAAAACAAAATCTGTCGCGCTGTTACCGAAAAACTTTTGACAAATTCCTCCTTACTCTCCCCCGCTACTGCCGCCGACAATGTCGGAAAAGCAGCAATGGCAAAAGAAACCCCAAATATCCCTAGAGGAAAAGACTGTAGGTTATTAGCCAGATTAAAAACAGCGATTGACCCAGCGGCTAGCATTGAAGCAATAATATTAACGACAAAAAGATTAACCTGCGATACAGCCAGACCAAGCACCCGCGGCACCATCATCACTATTATTTCCCGCACACCGGCATGACGCAGTGACAGAATCGGACGATAACGAAAACCGCAACCGAAAATCGACGGCAGTTGCACAATCATATGCAAAAAAGCGCCAAGTACTACACCCCAGGCAAGAGCGTCGATCCCGAACGGAGTGACAAAAAACAGCGCGCCAATCATAATGCCGACGTTGTAAAAAATCGGCGCCAGCGAATAAACAAAAAATTTCTTTTGCGATTGCAGTATTCCGCCCCAAACCGCACTAATACCCAAAAATAAGGGCGATAAAAACATTATTCTTGTCATTGTAACGGTAGATGCTTGTGCCGCAGCGGAAAAACCCGGAGCCAGCAGCGATACCAACCAAGGCGTAAAAACAAATAAAACCGCGGAAATAATTGCCACTCCGATAATCACAACATTTAAAACCGCGGCGGCTAATCGCCAACCTTCGTCTTCAGATTTTTTAAAATAACGAATAAACACCGGAATAAACCCGGCTGACAGCGCACCCAGAATCAAAAGGTTATAGACCAAATCAGGAATACGAAAGGCAGCATAATATATATCCAAAGTTTCTCCCGCGCCGAACTCTCCAGCCAGCACTCTGTCCCGCAAAACACCAAGCAGGCGCGAAACCAAAGAAGCGGCGCCAATGATTATTGCCGCCGAAGTAATAGTTTTAGACTCACCGCTTAGTAAGCGCTTAATCATAGAAAAACTGCATTTTAAATCATTATCCTAGCGTCAACCACCAGACACCCTTTTCGCATCGCCATCGCCGGATTAATATCAATTTCACTTATTTGCGGAAAATCAACCGTTAGGCGCGATAATTTTACCAAAATATCAGCGATCTTTTCAACGTCTACACTGCCCTGACCGCGAACGCCAAAAAGCACTTTCGCCGCCTTAATATCACCAATCATTTCCAACGCCTCGTCATGACCAATCGGCGCCACTCTAAAAGTAACGTCTTTCAAAATCTCGACATAAATACCGCCAAGACCAAACATTATCACTGGACCAAACTGCGCGTCGCGCTTGACCCCGATAATAATCTCTTTAGCGTCGCGCAACATTGGTTGTACCAGTATCTGACCTTTATATTTTTTGGCAATCTTATAAAGTTTTTGAAAACCAACGCCGACCTCCTTTTCATTTTTTAGATTTACCAATACTGCTCCCGCATCGCTTTTATGAATTAATTTTTTCGCTACCACTTTCATTGCTATCGGATAGCCAAATTTTTTGGCAGTTTTAACCGCTGTCGCCGAATCAACAACCACCACGGATTTTACTAAAGGAATTTTGTAAGCCTTCAACATTTCTTCCGTTTTACCCCATTCTAACTGACCTTTATCTGACCACAAATCTTTTTCTATCCGACTCCAGGTTTTAAAATCAATCGCCCGCCATTCTGATATCTTTTTTGGCTTTGCTCGCCACTGTCGGTATTTTTCCATCGCCGCCAAAGAATCAACCGCCTCTTCGGGATATTCGTAAACCGGAACATTTGCTTGCCTCAGAATATCCACACCGCTTGCCACTTTTTTTCCGCCGATAAAACTGGCACACAACGGCTTTTTATATTTTTTACCCAAAGAAACAACTACCTGTGCCGTCTGCGATATTTCCGTTACTGTCTGAGGTGTCAACAATACTATCACTCCATTAACATTTTTATCTTGTAAAACAGCTTCCAGCGCCACGGCGTAGCGGTCTGCCCGCGCATCACCAATTACGTCGATCGGATTATGCAAAGCTGCAGCTGCCGGTAATCCCTTTTTTAGCTTATTGATCGTAGCCGGAGAAAACCTTGCCATCCGTAAAACACTTTGCGCTATGGCATCAGTGGTCATCACGCTCGGACCGCCGGCGTTGGCAACAATGGCAATATTTCTACCTTTTATCAACGGCTCACTCTGAAAAAGCTTCGCGTAATTAAATAGTTCGCGTAGGTCGTTTGCTCTGATTACTCCCGCCGCACTAAAAGCAGCGGAAATCACCTGATCACTGCCGGCTAAACTGCCGGTATGCGAAGAAATCGCTTTTTGCCCCTCGTTTGATCTGCCGGATTTTAAAATAATTACTGGCTTACTTTTAGCTACCTTACGACAAATCTCCAAAAACTTTCGACCGTCAGCGATTCCCTCCAGATAGCCCAAAATCACATCGGTATTTTTATCGTTAGCTAAAAATTCCAATAAGTCATTTTCGGTAATTCCGGCTTTATTACCCAAACTGATAAAACGACTAAAACCAATGTTGTTATTTTTTGCCCAATCAAGCATGGCGGTACAAATCGCTCCGGACTGCGAAAAAAAAGCTATTCTGCCGCGATCAATCATACCATCTGCAAAAGAAGCATTGAGATTATCAACCGAATCAAGGATGCCAAGACAGTTTGGTCCTAGAAGATTAATATTATATTTTTTGGTTATTTCTTGGATATCTTGTTCCAGCTGCGCCCCGGCACCACCGACTTCCTTGAATCCAGCGGAAATGATGATCACACTTAAAATATTTTTTTGCCCGCATTCCTCCAAAACTTTTGGCACTACTGCCGCCGGCACAACAACAACAGCTAAATCAATCTGCCCGGCGATATCGCCGACCGACTGATAACATTTTAACCCTAAAATATTTTTTGCTTCGGGATTAACCGGATAAACTTTACCGCGATATTTATATCGCAAAATATTAGCAAGTATGGTATAACCCAGCTTACCTCTTTCCCTTGACGCCCCTATTACCGCTATTGAACGAGGCGCAAAAAATTTTTTTAACATAGATGGCTTTTTTATTTTATAATTCGCAGCAATCCGTTCTGCGCTCCCACCTGAGTGGTTAACGAAGCCGAATTTTTACCGGCTGCTGCCAACGCTTTTTTGATATCGCCAAACCTTTCCCAGCCCGCAACAAAAGTAGAATTAAAACAATCCCCGACCCCAGTAGTATCAACAACATCTTTCTCCCGACTGAGAGCCTTTTGGTAATAAAAATTTTTACCATCATAAACGTAACCACCTTTGCGTCCGTTAGTAACAATGACAATTTTGGGTCCCATCGCCTTTATCGCCTTCGATAAAAATTTTATATCGTTTAATCTATTGCCGGCGTTTTTATATTTTTTAGCTGTCAAGACCAGTTCAATAGCCTCATCTTTATTGACAGCAAAAATTTCAGTTTTCTCTAAATATTTTTTTAACCGAGAATACCCCGCTTTTAATTGCTGCTCTCCGGGATTCCAGGCAACTAACGCTTTTTGTTTGAAAATCTTATCAATAACTGCCAGCCATTTTTTTCCTGACAAAGAAGCAAGATAATACCATTTACTCTTAATCCTTCCCCGTAAAACGTCAGCCGCCAAATCATTATTGGCACCGCGATAAAGAAAAATCACGTGCTCCTTTTCCCTTCCCGCTGTTAAAATAAAAGAAAAGCCGGTCATTTTACCAGCATGCTTTTCCATCAAAGATATATCGACTCCTGATTTTTTAAAATTATTCAACACCGCTAAACCATTTTCATCATTACCGACAGCGGTTATTACCGCCGTTTTAAAACCCTGCAAAGAAAAATTGACTGCCGCGTTTGCCGCGCCGCCGCCGAAAGTAAAATAGGTTTTTTCAATTTCTATCTTGGAACCATATTCGAAACACAAACTTTTTGGCTGAGTCAAATTTTGCGGAGTAAAAATAAAATTGGCTTGTGGATCATAGAACATAAAATCTCTGGTTGACCCGCCAATGGTAACGAATTGATATTTTGGTAAAAACATATTTTATTTGATAATTAAAATCTTCCTTTTTTATAAATAACAAATATTAAAGTAATGATAAATAAAATGGCTATGCCAAAAAATCCGAAAACCATCTCTGGTTGTTCGGCATAAGGCAGCCGCGACAAGTTCATACCATAAATACCGGAAAGTAAAGTCAATGGCATCAAAGCAACAGAAATTACTGTCAATATTTTTATCGTTCTGTTAGTTCTCTGGGAGATTAACGATTCATTAGTAAGATGCAAACCGTCGACACTGTCTTTAAAATTTTCCACCGTCACGCACATTTTCTCCACGTAATCGTCAATATTATCAAAATAATCTACCATTTCAACGGGAATAAAATCTTTGCGTGTCCCGACCAAAGTGTTGATAGTCATTTTTTGCGGTTCGAGAATGCGACGTAAAGCTAAAACCCCACGACGAATATTAGCTAAATCATGAGCCACGCTTTTTAACTCATGATCATACACATCGTCTTCCACCTCGGCCAGCTTTTGTGACCAATAATCCAGTGAAGAATTAGAGCTGCGCAACAATATTTCCAAAATTTTATATAAAAGAAAACTAGGACTTTTGCCCAGCCATATTTTTTTCAGTTTGTCGCCTTTATCCATCTTATCGAATATCTCCCGTAAAACAGGGAATGGTTTTTTGGAAACAGTGACTAAACAATCTTTAGTCAAAAATATATCCACCTCCCTGCCTCTAATTTTGTTCTTTTCCTGCGCGTCATAATAAGGAAAGACACAAATTAAAAAAATATAATATCTGTAAACATCTATCTTGGGACGTTGCCGAGCAGACAAAACATCCTCCAGATCAAGCGGATGAAATTTAAAATTTTCTTTCAAATAATCACCGGCGTCTTCCCCGACCTGGTCAATAAAAACCCATGAATTTACTTTGCCGCTAATTTTTTTAATAGCCATAACCGCTGTTTAATATAAACGTTAATATTATAGTCTATTTTGAGAAAATTTACCAAAAACACCCGGGCTTGATTTTTTCCGTCTATCTGCTAATATACTGGATTATAAAAATGTTTCTTGACAAACGGAGGAACTAATAAGTTGAAACAGATAAAAGGCGGGACGGTTGCTCTAGCAAATAGTACCTGGGCAACCTTAAGCCCACAATCTGGCGGTGATTTTTCTCCTTTTCGGGAAAATCGAGCCGGGTTAAATGAATCAATCAAGGAATATCTTCAGTCGATTCACTATCCAAGATACCAACACTTGCCACCGCTGGTTTTTATGCCAGCACATCAGCATACTGATACCATTCACGTAGCTGGCAAATCACCTGCTCCGAAATTTTTCGATGGGGTGATAACTGCCGGACCAAGCGTAATAGTTAGCCTGCTTGCTGACTGTCTGGGCCTGGCATTTCGCGACGAAAAAGAAAATGTCACCGGACTACTTCATATCAGCCGGATCACTATCGGCAAAGGAATTATTGAATCTTTTGCCAAAGCCTGGCCGGGTAACGCCAAAACCACGCGCGTTGCTATATTACCAGGAATATGCAAAAGATGCCTTTCCTTTCCCGTCGACGAGTTCCACGGAAAAATCATGCCGCACATGCCGAAATTGACTATGTATTTTTCCACTGTCAGAAAAAACCAAGTGTATGTTGATTTGAAAAAATTAACCTTACACCTTCTATGGCAAAACGGCTTCAACCAGCTTCACACCACAGTCAGTAAAGACTGTACTGTCTGTGACCCAAACGATTACTACTGGTCGCATCGTCGACACGGCAATCCCCGCGGAGCCGTCATCATTATTAACGAATAAATAATCATAGACCTTCAAAAGAAGGTCTTTTTTTATTGACAAAAATAATTTTACATGTTAACATTTCTGATTAATCGAACATTAAAAATCCGATTTTCTACGGAGGTATATAGATGGAAATTCGGAAAGCAGTGCGGTCTCTAAGCGAATTCATCCGCAAGATGACCGCCGATGGCGTCCACGATAAAGAGTCGTATCACCAGTGGAAAAAAGACCATCTGGCTGATATGGAAAAGTTTTTCTGGTTCAATCCCCAAAAAGGCTGGCCAAATATTAATAATTTAGTCAACGCCTTTTTTCATCCTACCCTGCCACTAGTTGGTCTAAACTACAGCCCCCTGGCGCACAACACCCTATTTGCCTTTCCTGATGCTTGGACCGATCCATTGCGTCTTTGCCGCGGCATCATCTTTGATTCTGACGGCAATCTGGTAGCCCGACCTTTCGTCAAGTTTTACAACTACGGTGAACATCCGGAAACCACCGACTTGCCGAATGAATCATTTGAGGCCACAACCAAGCACGACGGTCATCTGGGAATCATCTTTGAGTATCAAAAGCAGTTGCTCCTGACCACCCGTGGTGATTTTGCCAGCGCTAGCTCGGTGCTTGGTAACAAGATGCTGCGCCAGTACGCCCGCAAACACGGCTGGAAAAAAATCTACGACGGAAACATTTGCTTGCTTGTCGAGATTATCCATCCGGATACCAAGGTATTCCTCGAATACGCTGGAGCCGAAAAGTTCATCCTAATCGGCGCCACCAATCGAGTCACATTGGAAGACTATTGCTATCCCATAGTTACCGCTTTGGCCAAAAAATTCCACATCGAAATGACCGATCTGTGGCATGGTCAGTCGATTGAGGAGCTAAAGACCTGGATAAAAGACCCGACGGTCAAAAACCGTGAGGGTTTCGTCGTCCGGTTTAAAAGCGGTCTGCGGGTCAAGTTTAAGTTTACCACCTACATCGCCATGATGGTAGCTGACAAACTTGACTACAAATATCTGATGCTGCGATATATGTCCGGCAATCTGGAAAAAATGCTTGGCATTCTGGAAGAGGAAGTCTACTTGTCAGCAAAACAAATGCTGCAAGAAATTCTCGATATCACCGGAAACGGCAAACCGCAGAAGGATCGCTGGCGCGCCCTCTATACCCTGGTCGCACCCGAAGAGAGAACCAGCTATTTCCGGGGCATCTGCCGGCAGTTCATCAAGTTCTACGACAAAAAATAAACCATCAACAAAACGACCCGATTTATTTCGGGCCGTTTTTCTTTTGTATAGAGCTTTAGTCCAAATTTAACCTAAAAGACGGAATATCTTCAGTCGCCGAATCAACTATACTCTTGAATTGCTCCTCGCTTATATATTTAGGTTTATATTTCAGTTCACCTTCTTTCTCAGGCAACGATTTCCATAATTCACGCAGATGATTTCTGGCTACCTGCGCCAATAAATTATAAGACTGACGTAAATCCGGTCGAGCGGTAGAAAACGTAAATTGTTCAATATCTTTAATATTAAATTCAATCATTTCTAAACCAGCAACTAAAGCCGCTTCGCCAGAAGCTTCTCCGGCTACTGTCTGTTTGTCAAAAAATTCTTTTATTTTTTTATCAGCAAACTCACCGGTTGGTAGGTCCATCCCAGCTTGATCAGCTAGTTCGTATTTTTCCAATAAAATTTTAACAGCAGCAACATGCCCGCTTTCAGCCGTTGCCAAATAACCAAAAGGTTTTTCCCGGTATTTTTCCGCCATCTTAGCAAAAAAATCCCGCAGCATCTTTTCTTCGCCAGCCAGATAAACAAGTCCCGTCTTTTCTTTTTCACCAAGTCCTTCGGCGGAATTTTGATTAATTATTTTTTTAAACAATTCCAAATCTATAGTCGAGGCACCACTATCATCAATAACGATTATTCTCTCCCTTTCTGTCTGCTGATTGTCCGTCCCCCGCCCAGCACAACCGGCAAATAAAAAAATAATCGCCAAAAGCAACCATAAAGATAAAAATACTTTTTTCATATTTTAAAATTATTTCAAACGCACCGCCACTATTTCCGGGCTATTACCAGTACGCATCGGCGGACCCCAGGTACCGGTACCGCTGCTGACATAAATGGAAAAACCGCCGTCAATTTTCAAACCATAATCATAACCGCGATAAATAAGTTTTGTTATCCAGGTAAAAGGAAAGAGCTGACCCTTGTGAACATGCCCGGAAAGCTGCAGATCAATACCTATCTCTTTGGCATAAGAAAAATCAACATCGGGATACCAGTAAGTATTAAATTTAGCATGCGCTTTATCGCTGACGACATTGGTCGGAGTATGATAAAGCAGTATTGTCGGTTTTTCCGGAAAAAAATTTTGTCCCGGACGAATAATCTCCCTAATATCTTTTTGACCTTCAAACTCAGGGTAATTGATACCGACAAGCTGCAAACCATCGATATCGACGATATCATCGTGTAAAACCTTTATTTGAGTTTTTTCTAAAAATTTAAAAATATCCTCTACCCCCAAATAAGCCTCGTGGTTACCGGTAACAAAATAAACTCCTTGAGCGGACCGGATTTTGTTTAACGGTTCGATAAAAGAATCCAGGTCTCCGTCCATGCCGTCAAAAAGATCTCCGGTTATCACCACCAGCTCGGGATTTAAACTATTAACTTTTTTTACCACTCTGGACAAAAAATCAGGTCGATGGACCGAACCCAAATGAACATCGGAAAGCTGAACTATTGTTTTATCCGTCCAATAAGCTGGCAAATTTTTTGCCGATACTGTAATATTTTTTATCTTCGGATTTGCCGCGGTCCAAACCGAAAATCCCGAATAAACCAGGGTCAAGACAAATATAATAATGCTAAAATCTCTAAGATTAAACTTCCAACCGATTAATCCCAAAATCGTCACCACAACCAAAATAAACAAACTGGCTAATAATAAATTTAACATCAGCCCCAGCCAGAAACCAGCCGCGTCATAAATAGCCCGAGTAAACGGGGTGTCAAACCAATGGACGACAAGTGAAGCAATAACAAAACTGAGGGATAAGCAAATCAAAACTGCAAAAAGAACGTTTCGCGTGAAAACGTTGCTAATTCCCAAAAAATTAATCAAGGCGTGATAAAGGATTACGTGACCGGCAATTACGATAGCCAGCACCACGCAAACAAATAAGGCAAACCTAACAATCATAATTTAAACTTCCTATTTACTATTTCCTATATACTAACTACTAGCCGCTAGCTGCTATTTAATTGGCTCGGGGACAGGGAGTCGCGTCCTGGGCAGCGCCCAAAGCTCGCACTTGCTCGCTTTGGTCGGACACTAGCCACCTTCGGCGGCTCGCTCCTGCCCTTCGACTCCAGTTTTAAAACAATCTATTTCCTATATACTAACTACTAGCCGCTAGCTGCTATTTAATTGGCTCGGGGACAGGGAGTCGAACCCCAATTACCAGGGCCAGAACCTGGCGTCCTACCATTAGACGATCCCCGAATATTAAATAGTATACAGGATGCAGGATACTGGATACAGGATAAAAAAATACACGAGTAATAAGAGACCCTGTCTCCTGTCTCCTGTCTCCTGCTACCCTACCACTTTCCCACCAAACATTTCCGCCACACCAGAAGCAACGTCAATACTGGGAGCAGATGAAACCGCCGGCGTCTCAATATCTATGTCATCACTAAACACCGGTTCCACCAGCAAATCAACGCCCAGTAGTTTACTCAAAATATTCTCAAGTGTCAATTTGTTCTTGTTATCAGCTATTCTTTCCTGATGAAACTTATATTTAAAACCTATTTTGACTACATTATTATCAACTTCTAACGGTTTACTGACTTTTAATGTCAAAGCTAAAGAATGATAGTCTTCACTGATTTTAGTGATTATTTCATTCCACTGTTTGGATACATCTTCTATCTTCAGCACTCCACTACTCTTTGTCACTTTCTTTTTTTCTTCAACTTCCGGTTGCGACTCCGGATCATTATTTACAACTGTCGCTGACCTATCTTCTTTGCCCCCGCCAGCCGGCTTAACATTATCATCTTTTTTATGAACCATTTCTTTAACCAATGTCGCTGACGCATACGTGCTCTCGCCACAAAGTTCAACCACTGCCATTTCTAGCGGCAGCTGCGTGATAGCGCTTTGCTTGACTGCTGACAACCGATCAACAAAAGTATCTATAAATAAAACGATTTTTTTTAAATCAAGTTTATCCAGTAGCGCGATAATCTTTTTTTCTTCGTCAGCTTCAAACTCCAGAGCAAACTCTTCTAGTTTACCCGATATTTTGACCAGTAATATTTTGCGCAAAAATTCTACCAGGTCAATAGTAAACTGCACCAAATTCACTCCTTCGTTAGCTAGGCGGTTTATTAACTGCAACGCCCGAGCTGTGTCTTTCGCCACCAGATAATCAACTAGCTCGGAAACTAAAATAAAATTAGATCGCGGGATTACTAGCTCGGCTTGTTCCAGCGTTATTTTTTTTTCACCAAGTGAAAGTATTTGCCCGAGCAGTCCGACAGCGTCGCGCAAATATCCTTCCGAATGGCGAGTGATTGCCATCAGTACTTCTTTATCGCAACTAACCCCCTCTTTCTTGGCAATAAAGCTAAGGTGGTTGACAATATCACCCAGCACAACTTTTTTGAAATCAAAACGCTGACAGCGAGAAATAATCGTCGCCGGTATTTTGTGGATTTCGGTAGTACACAAAATAAAAATAACGTGCGCCGGAGGCTCTTCCATTATTTTGAGCAGCGCGTTAAAAGCCGACAGCGAAAGCATGTGGACTTCGTCGATAATAAAAACTTTATATTTCCAGCGACTGGGGTTGAACCTAGCGTTTTCGATAATATTTTCTCGGACATTATCAACACCGGTGTGAGACGCGGCATCGATTTCGATCACGTCCAAACAGTTGCCGTTTTTTACTTCTTCGCAAGCCTCGCATTTGTCACACGGCTCATCGCCGTTTTTACGATCAATACAATTCACGGCTTTGGCCAAAATTCTCGCGATTGACGTTTTGCCAATACCGCGCGGACCAGAAAACAAATAAGCATGGGCTAGATTGCCCTGCTTGACTTCGTTTTGCAGCGTGACTTTGACATGGTTTTGACCGACCACATCGGCAAAAGTCTGCGGCCTATATTTACGATAGAGACTAACTGCCATAGCAGTAAAATATTAGCATAATTAATGTCTAGTGCCTAGTGCCCAATCTCTGAAGATAATGCCAATTTGTTCTAAATACCGTTACTAAAAACATTGACAAAAAATCAACATCCTGATAAGACTAGACCATCACCTTACCACGGCGGTGCCGTGTAACAACAGCAGGCGGTGCCTGCAAGGAGACTGGAAATGCTCATTAAAATCGATTTAGACGTAAAAGGATTGGAAGAATTAACCAGATACCTTCGCGGTTCCGAAAATATGTGGACGGATCATGGCGGTCTTCACCGATTTTTCGCCTGGATTAAATCCGCCAAAATGACCGGCAAGCCGGACGATCCGGCGCCGAAAACAAACGTAACTCTGGAAATTCTGGAAACGTATCAACCTGAAAAACAGTTAGGGATCAAGAACGTTCCCCTTTCCAAGATAACCGCGGTTTTTAAATCGCTGGCAATCTTTGAAAACAATGCGACTCCTTTTAATTTTGAAGGGGCGTATTTTATCCTGATCCCGGCTGATACTGGCTCTAATTACTACTGGGCCACTCTTACTGGCCATCGAGTAAACATCATTCCTTATTCCGTACAAGATCCGCCCGGAAAATTTTTGGATAATCAACCCCCGAGATTCGACGTCAAACACTATGACGAATCGACGCCCGGTTGTAATGTTTACGATAGCGCCACCGTAGATGGTTTTTCCGCCGCCCTTCTTTTAGCTGCCGATTGGGCCAAAAAAGGTTCGCCAGCCTACCAGACGACCACCGCGCCAAGAGTCACTCGAGTCGTGGATGGTGTACATTTTGTTTGGGTGATGGAAGGCAATTCATTTTTCAAACCACACTGGCGGGCTATTGCCCACGCCGAAATAGAAGTTCGACCACCGCAAAAACTGGACGACGACTGGACGGTGCGTCCGTTGCACGGTGGCAATACTCCTGCAAAAAGCGAAGGAGATGCCCTAGTTCTGGCGGCGGCACTGACACAAAAACACCGCTATCACCCCATAATTTCCGCGCTAAAAATTATCGACTCCGATCATCCCAGGCGTTTCGATCTGGCTTGCAGCCATGTCGGCAAAGAAGCGGCTTTCGCGTTACTTATCGCTCATTTGCGATCAAAAATCATTCTGGGTAGCGACTCTACCGACCTACCCAACGCCGACCTGGCAATTGACAAAGAAATCCAACGAATCTTAACTGAAATGCAAATCACCTTCTAACATCCTAGCGACAAGGAGAGCTGAATGTCCAAAAAGACCCAAAACCTTTTCTACGGCATATTCTTTGCCTGCGGGGTTATTTATCTCGGACTGGTAATTATCGCCTGGAAAAATGGCGTTTTTGACAACCCGATTCCTTACCGGATGCCGCTCGGTGTCGCCTACATCGCGGCTTGGGCTATCACTATCGTGTTCTTTCTGATTCCGAATCTATATCAGACCAAAAAAACCACGATAGGAGTAGTCTTTATCGTGTTGCTCGCCCCGGCGATACTGCCGTTTACCGGGTTCCTGGTTCCATTTTTCTTTCTGTGGTACAAGGTTTTGCCCCAGAAAAACCAAACCACCACCACCTAACATCAACCAAAAACCGTTCGCTTCTCGCGGACGGTTTTTCTTTTTGTCATTCTGAGTCCTTCGCCTACGCTCAAGATAAACTCTGCGAAAAATCCAACCCTGCTGTCATTCTGAGCGGTAGCGAAGAATCCCTCCAAAAAAGAGATACATATGAATATTAAATAAAACGTAATCGTCGATGATTACGTTTTATCATGTTCTTTTTCTTCCGTGGGTAATTAAGAGGGATCCTTCGCAGGCTCAGGATGACAACCCCTAGTCCAACTCTTCCAGCGCCTTTTTTTGCGCTCGGGACAGACGTGTCGGCGTTACAACTGTCACTTCCACATAATGGTCGCCTTGTCCCGAAGCATTAAGGTGTGGCACGCCTTTGCCGGAAAGTTTGAAAACCTTGCCACTCTGAGTACCGGCAGGAATACTGAGTTTAACCGGACCATGAACAGTATCAACATCTATTTTGTCACCAAGCGCGGCTTGGCGAAAAGTGATACTTGCTTTATTCCAAATATCATCGCCGCGACGATCAAAACGATTATTTTTGTAAACATTAACGGTAATATAAAGATCTCCCGCCGGCACTCCCCGTTCGCCGGCCTCACCTTTGCCTGACAAGCGAATGCTTTGCCCGTCGGAGATACCCGCCGGGATTTTTATTTTTATCTGCTCTTTGCCAGTCTTAATACCTTTACCGCCGCAACTCTCGCATGGCTTTTCAAAAACCTTTCCTTCGCCGTCGCACTGTGGACAAACACCAACGCTACGGATATTACCAATAAATGTCCGCTGAACTTGTTCTACCTGACCGCGACCACCGCAAGTGGGACAAGTAGTAATCTTACTACCCGGCTTGGCGCCAGAACCTTCACAAGTATCGCAAACAATATTTTTTTTCAAATCAACGGTTTTTTCTGCACCAAAAATACTTTCTTCAAAAGTGATGTCGATTTCGGCTTCGATATCTCTGCCTTTAGTCGGTTGACTAGAACGCTTTCCCCCACCGCCACCAAAACCGAAGATATCGCCAAACCCGCCAAAGATGTCACCTAGATCGCCAAAGTCAAAATTGGCGCCCGAGCTGGAGTGTCCGCCCTGTCGCGCAAAATCCTGCCAGTTAAATCCGCCGGCACCGGGACCACCCGCGCCATTGAAGGTCTGACCAAATTGATCATACTGCTTTCTTTTTTCGGGATTACCCAGCGCCTGATAGGCTTCGTTGATTTCTTTAAACTTAGCCTCATCACCACCTTTTTTGTCTGGATGATAAAGATGGGCCTTTTCACGGAAGGCTTTTTTGATTTCATCAGCACTGGCGGTTTTGGGAACGCCGAGAGTTTCGTAGTAGTTTTTTGACATGATAGGAGGTTAGGAGGTTAGGAGGTTAGGAGGTTAGGAGGTTAGGAGGTTAGGAAATTTCCTATCCTCTTACCCTCATATCCTCCTGCTTTCTTATTTATCTGTAAACCCGATCTCTTTTCCTGCTGGCGCTTCGGCTTCGGTTATCGCGCCAAATTTGTCTTCGTACATCTTGACGTTGTCTTGCAGCGCTTTGATAATCCGTTTCAGATGTCCGGGGCTGGTAATGATTTTACCAATAACTCGACCACTAAGTCCAGCGACGTTAGCAAACATCATGAGAAATTCTTCTTTGGTGTGAGAGACTTGCATAAAGTTGGCGTAATCCGCGCCCGGGATATTGTCGGCAAGTTTAATTTCGGTTGGTTGTTGATTTGGTTGAGACATAAATAGTGGTTAGTCGTTAGTGGTTAGTGGTTAGAAAATTTTCTAATCCCCAACTACCAACTACCAGCTCCTAATTATCTCCGACTGATAATACTTTTCTTGAAAATATGTTAATTCTTTTATTTGTTCGTCGGTAAAGCTGGTGCCCTCTGGCACGACGATTAGTTTGTCGTCAGCGTCGTTGGTGCGGTGGATGACCGCTATACAAACACCAGTAAACTCTGTCAGCGGCTCAGTAATACCCAAAATATAAGCATCCGTCTCTTCGCCATCAGGAGAAAAATTGCCCGGCACAAAGCCGTAGTTGATCGGATAAATCAAACCCGGATGTTTGGGGTGCTCGGTACCGATCGGCCGATCCATTTTGATCGTCACCACTTTCCCCAGATATTTTGTCGCGTAATCCATAATTGATTTGGTTTCGGGCTCCGATAAATCGGAGCCCGCCCTATATACCATATACTAAGACCTAAATACTATTTTTTGACTTCCTCGTATTCCCCTTCGACCGGCTCATCCCCGGCGGAGCCGGGTCCGGCTTCGCCGGATTTTTTTTCACCAGCTTGCGACTCGGCCGAGGCGCCAGCCGAGGCCGCGCCTGAATTTGGCTGTTGATTCTGGTACATGGCTTGACCGATTTTCTGTATCACCTGATTTACTTCATCAGTAGCGCGTTTGATCGCAGCAATGTCAGTACCGTCTTTAACTTTCTTTAGAGCGTCAACTTTATCTTCGATTTCTTTTTTCACCTCAGCCGGTACTTTGTCACCAGCATCTTTGATCGCTTTTTCTGCAGTGTAGACGAGAGCCTCGGCGCCATTTTTGACTTCGATTTCTTCTTTTTTCTGCTTATCTTCGGTCGCATGGCTTTCCGCTTCTTTTTTCATTTTTTCAATTTCGTCTTTGGATAGACCAGACGATCCGGTAATAGTAATAGACTGTACCGCGCCAGTAGCCTTGTCTTGAGCTTTAACGCTCAGGATACCGTTAGCGTCGATGTCAAAAGTGACCTCGACTTGTGGCATACCGCGTGGCGCTGGCGGAATACCGGAAAGAATAAATCTTCCAAGAGATTTGTTGTCGCCAGCCATTTCGCGTTCGCCTTGCAGGACATTAATTTCTACCGAAGTCTGATTGTCAGCAGCAGTAGAAAATATTTGAGACTTGGATGTCGGCACAGTAGTGTTGCGGTCGATCAGCGGAGTGCGAATACCACCAAGAGTTTCAATACCAAGAGTCAGCGGAGTAACATCAAGTAGCAACACGTCATGGACTTCACCTTGTAGCACGCCGCCTTGAACCGCAGCGCCAATAGCCACCACTTCGTCAGGGTTGACGCTGAGATTCGGCTTTTTGCCAAAAAACTCTTCCACCTTTTTCTGTACCAGCGGCATACGAGTCATACCCCCGACCATCACCACCTCTTCAATATCGGTAGTTTTTAGTCCGGCGTCAGCTAGAGCTTTGCGCACTGGCTCAAAAGTTTTTTCGACCAGACCACCAACCAGTTCTTCGAGTTTAGCGCGAGATAGTTTCAAAACTAAATGTTTGGGACCGTCGGTACCGCTAGTAATAAACGGCTGATTGATTTCGGTTTCACCGGCGGTGGATAGCTCAATTTTAGCTTTTTCCGCCGCTTCTTTGATACGTTGGAGTGCCATTTGGTCTTTGGACAAATCAATACCTTGATCTTTTTTAAACTCGGCATTGATCCAATCGATAATCACGCGGTCAAAATCGTCACCGCCCAGATGAGTGTCGCCGTTGGTTGATTTAACCTCGACGGTATTTTCCGATACATCGAGAATTGAGATATCAAAAGTACCGCCGCCAAGATCGTAAACGGCAATCTGTTCGCCTTTTTTCTTATCAAAACCGTAAGCCAGCGCGGCGGCGGTCGGTTCATTGATAATACGTTTGACAGTCAGACCGGCGATTTGACCAGCATCAATAGTGGCTTTGCGCTGATCGTCGTTGAAGTAAGCCGGTACAGTGATCACCGCTTCGGTAATTTTTTCACCAATCTTGCTTTCGGCGTCTTGTTTTAGTTTTTGCAGTATCATTGCCGACACTTCTTGCGGCGTATATTCTTTGTCCCCCATTTTTACTTTGACGCCAGTACCTGCTTGAGCAATCATATACGGCAAAACTTTTAGATCGCGCTGCACTTCAGCATCGTCATAATGACGGCCGATAAGCCGTTTAACCGAATAAATAGTGTTTTCCGGATTGGTAACAGCTTGGCGCTTGGCCAGTTGCCCTACCAGTCTTTCACCGGTTTTGGTAATAGCCACAATTGAAGGAGTGGTGCGATTGCCTTCGGCGTTTTCGAGCACCTTTGGCTCACCGCCCTCGATAATAGCCATGCAGGAATTTGTGGTTCCCAGATCGATTCCTAAAATCTTTGACATAATGTTTATGGTTTTAATTATTTTAATTATTTAGTATAATTTACTTAGACAAATTAACATTGACAGAAGGGGGGGGAAACGATGAAAGAATGCGAAAGGCTGATTGCTAAGTCATTACGTTTCCTGGGAATTGGTAAATTTTCTTTGGACGATTCTTTGGTGGAAGTGCTAAACGGCAAAAATCGGCAAGACCTGCAAGCGGCAATAGAACATTGCGGCGAAATATGCCTGCCTCGTGGAGCTATTGATTCTATCAAACAAGCTAATACCGTCAGAGAAGTCGTCGATGGGCTGGAGCAAAGTCGTACCCTTGCTGATCAATCAATCGCCGAGTGGTGCCTATAAAGCACCACTTTTTTTCTCCACACTTACCGCCCCCCTCTCTAAAGAATAAGGGGCGGACAGTCTGGAGAAAATTATTTTTTATTTACTTTAACCTGGATAGTCTTTGGCTTGACTTCTTCGGCTTTCGGTACGGAGATTTTGAGAATACCATCCTTGTACTCAGCGTTGGCTTCACCGCCGACAACATGCGTGGGTAGGGCTACCGAGCGGTAAAAACTACCTTGCTGCACTTCTTTGCGGTAATAAGCCTTGTCTTCGACTTCACTCTTTTTTTCAGTCGTACCTTTGATAGTCAGGACGTCGTTTTCGATAGAAACCTCGACTTTTTCCGGATCAACTCCGGCTAAAGCAGTCTCAACGTAAACATTGTCTTTGTCTTGGTAAACGTCCATCGCGGGAATAAAAGCCCGCATACCCCGACTGGTGGGAAAATCGAGAGCTTGATCCATTTCTTCGAACGGATCCCACATTGGTGTCCATTTGATTAGTGACATATTGTTATTCTCCTTATTCACCTCCGTGGCAAAATCACGGTAGGTGGTTTATTTATATTTATTAAAATGTCAGGAGGTTATAAGGTTAGGATGTTAAGAAAAAAATTATCCTCCTATCCTCCTATCCTCCTATTTACTCACCACCACCTTCGCCGCTTCTATCACCTTACCGTGCATCGTGTATCCAGGACGTACTTCTTCAATCACCTGATCTGGGTCGACTCCTTTTTCTTCTCTCTGACTAACCGCTTCGTGAAACTCTGGATTAAACTTTTCACCAACCGTTTTCATATCTTCAATACCGATATTTTTCAGGACATCTTCCAGCTGCTTTTTAATATGAAAAATTCCTACTACCCAATCTAGTTTTTGCTGATCAACCGGAATATGTTTGGTTGCTTCTTTGAAATTGTTAAGAATTGGGATTAATTCTAGTACAAGTCCAGCATTGGCAAATTTGATCCAATCCTCTTTTTCCTTGATTGTGTCTTTTTTTAGATTCTGATAGTCGGCCACGGCCCGCAGCCATTTATTT
The DNA here is from genome assembly GCA_041653535.1 of Patescibacteria group bacterium. Classification (NCBI taxonomy): domain Bacteria; species Patescibacteria group bacterium. Next base: position 78,666 of record JBAZFH010000003.1, on the reverse strand, counting down.
TTGTAGTCTAAGACCAAATCAACTTCGGCAGCACCGACTCCGTCATCCTGAGTTTCTTCGGCTTGAACCTGATCATCTAGGTCCTCTTTAACTTTTTTATCTTCATCCATAAATATTGCACTATTTAATTATTTCTTTAATAAAATTCACCATGCCGACATTGGCATCATAATCCATGCGCATCGGTCCAAGTAAGCCCAAAATCTCATTGCCATCTTTAGTTTGATACTTAGCAACTACGGCTGAACACATATTGCCAAAAGGGTTTTTGGAACCGATCATGATTTGCGATGCAGTTTCCGGCAGGTCAAAAATCTTTTTCATTGCTTCGTCTAAATGATCAACCACTACACCGAGGTCGTAAACCAAACCTTTCTCGATAAACTCGGGCTGAGAAAAAATATTGGAAACTCCGGTATAATAAGCATCATTAGGTGCAAAACCGACAAAAACCAGTTGGCCCGACATTTCTGCCAAATCTTTGGCAATATTTTTGAGCATCAAGCGGCGATCATCAGCAAACCTTTTCAGCATTTCTTTTAGTTTCTTCTGATCGACTTCCTTCATTTCACGAGTCGAAAGAAAGTTTTCCACATAAAAACGATAACCCTTTTCCGTCGGTACCCGGCCAGCCGAAGTATGCGGCTGAGCGATATAACCCTCTTCTTCCAGCAAAGCCATTTCGTTACGCACGGTAGCCGGACTAACGTCCAGATGGTACTTTTCCACCAATAAAGAAGATCCAACCGGCTGGGCTGTTTTTATGTGTTCTCTGACTATTGAAGTAAGTAATTTTTCTGTACGATCTTCCATATAAATCATTTTACTCCAGTTAGCACTCACGTGTCAAGACTGCTAATTATAGGATTTTAGCAAGCCTAAATCTGGTCAAAAAACAAACCAGGTTAGAACCACATCTCGCCCCGCCTCTTTGAAGCGTGAAAGATTTTGATAACCACCGACCAAAGGCGAAGCCGCTTCTACCACCTACTCTCAAAAAAACCAAACCGTGTCTGAGAGGGGCGGGGTCAAGACTGCTAATTATAGGGTTTTAGCAAGCCTGAATCTGGTCAAAAAACAAACTAAAAAACAACCATTCAAGGCTGCGATTCGCTACTTACTATTTGTTGCCTACCAGTTAGTATCCACTACTTCCTACTCACTCCTCAAAGCCTCCACCGGATCCAGCGCCGCTGCCTTTTTTGCCGGATAAAGACCGAAAATCAAACCAACGGCAATAGAAAAAATACAAGAAATAATAATACCGTTTATTGGCAAGTCAAAACTCCAATTGAATCCAAGATAAGTGGCGACCAAAGAAATGGTAAAAGATAAAATCGAACCAAGAACCACTCCCACTATCCCGCCGGTGAAAGTTAAAGTTACGGCTTCCAGCAAAAATTGGGTTAAGATATTTCCTGGTGTTGCTCCAACGGCTTTTCGCAGACCAATTTCGTAGGTTCGCTCGGTCACCGAAACATACATAATGTTCATGATTCCTACCCCGCCGACAAGCAGCGAAATCGCTACCAATACTAAAAGCAACGCGGTAATACCGTTAACCACTGTATTGATAATCTGCTTGGCTTGCTCTTGAGTCACTGCTTCAAAATCGTCACGATCCGGATCAGTAATATTGTGATTGTTTCGTAACACGTCAATGATTTGCGAAGCCGTATATTCGCTCTGAGAATTATCTTCAACCTGAGCGGTGATCCAAACCAGATAATCGATACCCAAAATTTCTTTTTGCAAAGTTTTCACCGGCATTACCAGCATCTTATCCATGTTAAAAAAAGACAAAGATCCTCGCGGCTTATAAACGCCGACGACTGTAAAATTTTGATTAGCAACCCTAATGCTTTGACCAAGAGCGTCACTGGTACCAAAAAATTTATCTTTAGCTTCGCTGCCTAACAACACCACCTTTGCCTGGCTGGCATTCTCCTCGATACTAAAAGGCCGACCAATATCTATCTCACCGGTATCAATATCAAAAAATTCGCTAGACACCCCCCAAATCATTAGTTTCTCCGACTCAGATTCGCGAGAGGCTTTTTCTTGACCCATAACAGCGCTATAAGCTGTTCGAATATTTGATATTTTTAAAATATCAATCCGATCTTTTTCCTTAAGCGTGGTAACAACATTCGGACCAACCCCTTCCATCTGTTTCTTGCCGGGAGTCCGCGGCTCTATTTGGATATAATTACTACCAAAAGAATCCATTTGACCATCAATAAAAGCTTGCAACGCCTGCCCAGCCGAAAAAACCATAATCACCGAAGTAATACCAATCACGATTCCGAGCAAAGTCAAAATCGACCGACCCTTATTGGCCCGTAGTGTAACGATCGTCGCTTTTATTTGATCGATAATATAATACATAATACTTAGCGTATAACCTTTTTATAGTCCTTGCTATTTAATTTTCAATACCTATCTCAAAGAATCTATCGGATCTAACTTTGCTGCGCGAAGCGCCGGGTAGTAGCCAAAAACTAGTCCAATTACCCCAGCCACACCCACGCCGATAATAATCGATGAAAAAGAAATAACAAAACTCCAGCTATAACCAAGGTAATTCATAACAAACGAAATAAATAAAGAGATCAGACCGCCTAAAATTATTCCGATAATACCAGCGATAAAAGTCAAAAATACCGCCTCAAGCAAAAATTGTAATAAAATTTGCTCCTCTGCCGCCCCAACCGCCTTACGCAACCCAATTTCACGGGTCCTTTCTGTTACCGAAACCAGCATGATATTCATAATACCAATACCGCCGACGAGCAAAGCAATCGCGGCAATAGCAGCTAGAAAAAATCTCAAATAGTCGGTAATGCTGGTTAAAGTGTCTAATGCTGCCGCTTGATTACGAACACTAAAATCGTCGTCTTCGGGATTATCAATATTATGACGCTGGCGCAAAATTCTTTCCATTTCCAAAATTGTCGGTTCGATATTTTCAGCAGTATCAATTTTAATCCTAGCGTAATTTAGATAATCTATTCCCATTATCAATTTTTGCCCCGAAGAAACTGGCAAGTAAACAGTCTTGTCAAAACTTTGACCCATCGCCGACCCCTTTGGTTTGGTATAGCCGATAATGGTAAAAGATTCTTTTTTAATTTTTATCTTATGACCAATCGGATCCTCGTCAGGAAAAATTTCTTCTTTTATCTGACTGCCAATAATAGCCACCCTGCCAAGACCTCTCTCTTCCTCTCCCGAAAACCAGCGACCTTCATCAATTTCTAAATCATTAACCGTGGGAAATTCCGCTGAACCACCGATAATCGTATAACTATTAGCTTCTTCCTCATAAGAAACAACCTCGTCGGTCGTTACAATACCAGAAGCAGCTACTACTTCTGGCAATTCTCGCCTAATAGCATCAATATCTTCATTTTTTAGAGTAGTAATAACAATACCAAAAGCAAAAGCCGGAGGGCTTTTTTCATCTCCACCACCTGGCAGTATGCCAACTAAATTCGAACCCAAACTATTGATCTGGTTAACAATCAAACTTTGGGCGCCAGCGCCAACCGCCATAATAACAATCACGGCGGTGATACCGATAACAATGCCGAGAATAGTCAAAACAGCCCGCTTTTTATTGGTAAGCAGGGCCTTTTCCGCAATCTTTATTGCATCACTTATATACATAGTTATTTATTGAGTCCGTCTTTGGCAAATTTGCGGTTATTAACTATAGCGTCACCAACTATAGACCCATCCCTGATTTTAATCACTCTTTTGGCATGATCAGCAGTATCGCTTTCATGAGTAACTAAAATAATAGTTTTACCACCATCATTAAGCTTTTCCAATATCTCCATCACTTGTTCGCCGGATTTACTATCTAGGTTACCCGTCGGTTCATCGGCAAAAATTATTTCCGGATCATTGATTAGGGCTCGAGCAATAGCTACTCGCTGTTTTTCACCACCGGACAATTGATTAGCCAAATAATTCAGACGATGTCCCAAACCAACCGCTTCTAACTCTTTTTGAGCGATTTTTTTGCGATCGGATATTTTAACTTTTTTATTATAAATTAACGGCAAGATAACATTATCTAGAGCCGACAGCCTAGGCAAAAGATTAAATGACTGAAAAATAAAACCAATATTGTTAAGACGAACACTCGCCATTTCTTCATCAGGAATATCTTTAACATTTCCACCTTTAAGAAAATAATCTCCGCCACTAGCGCGGTCCAAAAAGCCTAAAATATGCATCAGTGTTGATTTGCCAGACCCTGACGGACCCATAATCGCCACAAACTCACCAGCCTGTATTTCAAAACTAACCCCTCTCAAAACAGAGGTGATAATTTCTTCGCTGACGTAATCTTTCTTGAGATCGACTAATTTTATTATAGGAATTGCCATAGATTATTTGCTGGCATTTTTTACGTAAACCACAATTTCTTCAGCTTGATTTAACCCCGAAACGATTTCGATCAAACCATCGTCTGCCTTTAATCCGATCTCAACAACCTTTTCGACAACCTCATTCTTAGTTTTATCGATCATCACCTCAACCACTTTTTTGCCGTCTTTATTTTTTACCGCGCGTTGCGGGATATATAAAACATCATTTTTTTCTGCTGCCACTATATCAATATTAGCGGTCATACCAGATTTAATTTCTTTATCAGACTGTCCTAGGTCAACTTTAACCCGATAATAAACCACGCCCGAAATTACCGTCTCGGCGGGATCAATAGCTAATATCTGCCCGCTAAATTTCACATCACTACCATAAGAATCAAGAGTGTAAGTAGCTTTATTGCCCAATTTTAGTTTAGCAATGTCAGCTTCAGAAATATCAACCTCAATATAGTAAGGATTGTTGGGCAACATAACTATCACCGATCCAGCGCTAGCACCAGCGGTTTCGCCAACAGCGTTATTAACCGCCGTAATAATACCGTCAACTGGGGCGGTAATAATACGATCTGTAATTCTGCTAGAAATAGACCCGACCTGGGCTTCGGCTTGTTTTACCACCGAATGTTGATATTCTATATCCTCCGAACGAGTTGGCGCTTTTTTGAAAAGCAGCTGGGCTTCGGCTAAGTCCAGGGCGGTTTTAGCTTTATCTGCCAATGACTGAGCTGAATCAATCTGATTATTATAATAATTTTCTTTGGTTTGCAGATTAGACTTGTCCGTCCCGATTGTAGTAATGCCAGTAGCAATTATTGTTTGATCGGAACGAACGCTGGTTTTCAGGGTATCAAGTTCGGTTGTTGTAAAAGTCGAACTAGTCGGTGTGTTTAATAACGCATTAAAAGTTAAGTCTAAAGCATTATTAACCTGATTAAGTGCATAAAATTCTTTGGTCAGAGCGTTTTCCGCGGCAACAATAGTGCCAAGGCTACTTGCTTGCAAAACATACGGCTCAGCGTCAGCAACGGCCTGATTAGCAGCTACCCGCTGTAATTCCAGATCAATTTTTAACTGAGAATTTTTATCACTAAAAGTATCTTTGGCGTCATTATCATTTATGGTGTTATAAACCGTGTCCATCGCTGCCTTAGCCTTGAATAAATAATTGTTTAAATCGCTAACGGCGGTAGCGCGCAGTGCTTCCAAATTTTTATCCTTATCTTTCTTAGCGTTTTCCAGATCAACCAAAGCAGCCAGATAAGCCACGCGAGCCGAATCTACCTGCTGCGAAGTGACATTCACGTCTTCGACTGTAGCGCCGGCCACCAGTTTATTTAAATTCGCTTGCGCTGAAGCTAGGCTAGCTTGAGCCTGTCGCAGCTGACTGGACAAATCAGAAGAATCGAGTCGCGCTAAAGCTTGCCCGGCAGCCACCTTGTCGCCAACCTTAACCGGCAAAAATACTATTCGACCGGTTGCCGCAAAATTTAAATCAATTGTTTCAGTGCTTTTCACCGAGCCGGTAGCCGACACGGTCTGTACCAGATTTCCTTTTTCTACCTTAGCCGTAACATACTCGGTCATTGGTGCTTTTTTAAGAAAACCAAAATAAACAACAGCAACAACAACCAAAACGGCAATGATAATTAAAATAACCTTATTTCTTTTTTTCATAGCTTTTTACTCTTTATCTTTATGATATTTATTTATAAAACTAGCCTGTTTTAATATCGCCTCACTGATATTTTTACCAAATATTTCTTTTTTAATACCAAGCGATTTATCAACCAAATTTTTAAAAGCGGCAAAATAACGAAATAACACTTCTTTGTCATGCAACGTCTTGTGCGGCAATTTAACCAAAGTCGTTCTCGCGTCAATAATCAGCTCTACTGTTTCCGCCGGATAAGGACAATCCAACGCGTCCTCCTTCGCTGCCTGCTCTACAATCTTTATAAAAAGCGGAACAAGGTTTTTTTTGATTTTAGCACACAATTCATCGTTAATAAATGGGTCACGAGTATTGTAAAATAAATCTATAAATAACATTCTTTTGGGACGCATAAAATCCCAACTCTGATAAAAATAAAGCTTGAGCTTTTCCGCACCGTTAATTTTTTTATCATCCACTATTTGTTGAATACTTTTTTTTAGTCCAATCAGATGACGATCGAGAATTCCCGACAACAGCTCTTCCTTACTAGAAAAATGGTGATAAAACCCGCCTTTAGATACTTTAACGATCTTAACAATATCATTAATACTGGTCTGATTATATCCTTTTTTAACAAAAGATTTTTCGGCAATATTAAGCAGCTCATCACGAGTCAACTCGGATTTATTTATCTTCTTTACCTTTTTAACATTGACCATATTTACTATTTTGCTGCCGGAAACCGACCATCGGTCGGTATTTTTTTATTATACTCCTTTCCTATCCACTGTCAAGGATCGACAACTGGATTTTTTTAACCAATTTTACTACTATAATATAAAGAAAAATAATATGAATGGAAAATTACAAAAAACTACCGATTTGATAAACAGCTTACCAGAAACAATTGCCGAACTCATTCCGGCATCTATTTGGCGAGTCCTGGTAAATACGTGGTCAATGGCTGCAATGGTGGTTTTTACCTATGAATTTATAAACGCTTATCCCCATCCAGAACTAACGACCAACCTAGCTATTATTTATATTGGGGTCCTTACCATTTATGTCGGCACTAAAGAGTTTCAACGCTGGAACAATATTCATAGCTCAGTTCGCTATGGCGAGTTTTATGTTTTAACATGGACTATATTAATGCTTGTTTTTGTGGCTATGGCGGCATACGATAAGCAACTTTACGTTAATCACGACCTGGCAGCCACTTATATCGCTATTTTAACCATTTTTGCCCTAACTCGCGAAATAAAAAGTCTTTATCTTAAACGTTCTGGCAAAAAATAACCAAGTATTGCTTTTTTAAAAATCACGTGTTATACTTTTAACCACTTACGAAATAACACAGTTAATCCGACCGGCCAGATGTCCACTGGCAAGGCAAGGATCACAAAAGAATTAAAAATTTATGAAAAAAGATATTCATCCCAAATATCACAAAAATGCTAAGGTAATTTGCGCCTGTGGCAATACTTTTACCGTTGGCTCGACCACTGAGGAGATTCACACCGAGCTCTGCTCTATGTGTCATCCCTTCTATACTGGAACCCAAAAATTAGTCGATACCGCTAGACGCGTCGATAAGTTTAAACAACGCGCTGAAAGGGCTGTTACTGCTGCTCAAACCCGAGGCAGTAAAAAAACAAAACACGCCAAAAAAGCCGCCGCTAAAAAAACTAACGAAAAGAAGGTTAAATCAAAAAAGTAAATTTGATATTTTCCCGCTTTGTTTTTATCATGACTTATTTGTGATAGAATAGAAGCGGGTTTTTAAATAGTTAAAAAAATAATATGACTATACAAGAAGCTAAAAACCAATATTCTGAAATAGAACAGCAGTTGCAAAATCCGTCGATCGCCAATAACCGTGAAGAAATGAAAAAAATTTCCCAAAAATACAACGAACTCAAAGAGGTCGTTGGCAAAATTACCGAGCTAGAAGGAATAGATAGGGAGATTATCGAAAATGAAAATTTGATAAAAAGCGGCGACAGCGAAATGAGCGAACTGGCTCAGGCTGACCTTTTTGAATTGCAGGAAAGAAAAAAATTGATTAATTCACAAATAACTGAACTGCTCAATCCCGCCGACCCGTTGGATAAAAAAAACATCATTATAGAAATTCGTGCCGGTACGGGCGGTGACGAATCAGCTCTCTTTGCCGCTGATCTTTTTCGTATGTACAGCCGTTATGCTGAAAAAAACGCTTGGAAAACCAAGATCGTTTCTGCTAGCCGTATTGGTATTGGCGGATATAAAGAAGTAATTTTTGAAGTAAACGGCAAAAATGTTTATGGCAATCTCAAATATGAAAGCGGTGTTCACCGCGTTCAACGTGTGCCAGAAACTGAAAAAAGTGGTCGTATTCATACCTCGGCTGCAACCGTAGCCGTAATGCCAGAAGCCGAAGAAATTGACGTCGAAATAAATCAAAAGGATTTACGTATCGATACTTTTTGTGCCGGCGGTCACGGCGGTCAAAGCGTTAACACCACTTATTCAGCGGTCCGCATCACTCATATACCTACCGGGTTAGTGGTTTCCTGCCAAGATGAACGCAGTCAGCTACAAAACAGGGAAAAAGCCATGCAAGTACTGCGCTCTCGCCTACTCGCCGCCCGAGAAGAAGAGAAACAAAAAAAGCTAGCCGCCACTCGCAAAAACCAAATCGGTACTGGTGATCGTAGTGAAAAAATCCGTACTTACAACTTTCCTCAGGACAGAATCACTGATCATCGCATCAAAGAGAGCTGGCACGGGATCGACAAGATGCTTGATGGCGATATTACTGAGATAATTAATGCTCTCAAAAAAGCCGCTAAGGAAAGTATGCAGGGGTAAGTATACAGTATATAGGAAATAGACTAAGTTCCTGTATACCGTATACCGTATACTACATACCCAGTCTCTATGTCCAACATCTCAAAAATACTCAACGACGCAACTAAGCGTCTAAAGTCCAAATCATCTTCTCCCACGCTCGACGCCGAGATTCTTTTAGCACATGTACTCAAAAAACCGAAAGAATTTATCTTGATCCATCCCGAGACGGTTCTCACCAAAAAACAAATTTCTAATTTACAATTTCTAATTTCCAAAAGAAAAACGGGCGAACCAATTGCTTATTTAACCGGTCATAAAGAATTTTACGGTCTGGATTTCATTGTTAATCGCCACGTCTTGGTCCCCCGTCCCGAAACCGAACTGCTCGTTGAGGAAACCTTAAAAATTATAAACGCCAACTACCAGCCACCCATTACTATTGCCGACATCGGCACTGGCTCCGGTTGTGTTGCTATTACTATCGCTACAAAATCCCCCAATGCCAAAATATATGCCACGGATATTTCCTCTCTGGCCCTAACGGTCGCCAAAAAAAATTCCGCCGAGCACAAAACCACCAAGCAGCTAATTTTTAAAAGAGGGAGCCTGCTAAGTCCCTTGCAAAATATTAAGCTAGATATTATCGTTGCCAACCTCCCCTACCTTGATAAAAAAATGAAAAACCTATTACGCTCTACCGAAACTCGTGGTCTAAAATTTGAACCAACACTCGCTCTTTACGCCGGAGACAAGGGACTCGATAAATTTAAAAAATTCTTCAGCCAACTGGCAAAAAGAAAACAACAACCAAATTTCGTTCTTCTGGAAATAGGACATAATCAAGGTCGAGTCCTGCAAAAACTCTGCACTAAATATTTACCCGGGTACAAAACCACCATAAAAAAAGACCTCTGTGATTTTGACAGGGTCTTAATTTTAAAAAAAATAATTTAATAGTTGATTTGCCAGCCAGTTGGCACCACTTCTATCCAGGTTGTGCCGCGAACAAAAGCAACCTCTGTTTCAGCCGGATCATAAAAACGAGTCCGGTCTTTTTGTGTTTCTTTTTTCCATTTTCCTTCTATTAATTTGCCATTTTGAAAAATCAAAGCCTTGCCCGAGCCAACGGTCTTCATCTCTTTACGACCGATACTGTCTAGCGTTTTTGTCTCAACAAACTGAAAAACTATATTTTTTGCAATAATCTGTTTTCCGGTATCGTCTTGATGACGTTCGCCAGCGTGCTCCCGATAATAAATATTATCCTGCCGGTCATAAAACCACTCTACCAAATAAGTACTGTGCGGCGAATAATTAAAACTGATATAGCCGTAATCATTCCCTCGCTGGTCCCAAGACGCCTCGTCAGTAAAAACCCAAGACTGATAGTTTCCGTAATTTATTATTTTATAATCTTGCAAATACTTATTTAAAAAATTTGCTGAAGTAAAAATATTATGAGGACTGGGCTTACCGGGATCTCGCCAAAAATATTTTCCCGCATAATATTCGTTAACATCATCCAAGCTGTCACTTTTTTTGACTTGTTCCAACGCTGCCACACTGCCGCCACAATGTAAATACAAAGCACCGTATTCCTCCGCCCAATCGATAAAATATGGACGTGCCGATCGTACTGGACCTATTTTTTCTATTTTTTCATAGTCAGTATAAATGGCAAGAAAACGAGAAATCGCCCCTTCGGTTACTGCTTCATAAACTAGCTGCGCCGAAGCAAGACCAGCCTGCGGCCAGGATTCAAAATGATTTTCAATCATCACGGCAATTGGTTTAATATCTTCTTTACCAGACTCGACACAAATACCATCAATCAGACGAAAATTTTTGCAAGGTTCGATCTTGATCGGCACTATGTTTTCCGTTATTAATTCTGGCGGAGTTTGGATAAAAAACAAAACAACGGCTATCATAAAGACAACCGCTGTTAATAAAATAATAATAAAATAATAATTTTTTTTACTTTTTATTTTCATGCCAAATATTATTCAGTTTTTTTATCTTCTGCCGGAGCAGCAACCGGGGTTTCTGCCGGAGCAGCAACCGGGGTTTCTTCTTTTTCTTCTCGAACAGCAACAGCGGTAGCTACTACAACCTCTGGATCAGTTAACACTTCTATATTGGAAGGAGCTTCCAAATCTTTAACTAAAATTTTATCTTCAAAAGTTTTAAGCGCCTGCATGTCAACGCGAATTTCTTTGACTAAATCCCCTGGTAAACATTTGACTTCAATTTCTTCAATACTATTAACAATAGTACCGCCCAACTCTTTAACCACGGGAGATTCGCCAAAAAACACCAAGGGAATAGCGGCATTAATTTTTTCATCCATCTTAACCTGGTAAAGATCGGCATGAATAATAGAATGTTTAACGGCATCATACTGGACATCAGCAACCAAAACTTTAACCGTCTTTCCGCCATCAACTTGTAAATCCACCAAAGAACTTTCGCCCGCTTCTTTATAAATTTTTTCAAACTGAGAATAACCAATGGATAAACTTTGGTTAGTAATACCGTGTCCATACAAAACCGCTGGAATAAAACCGCTGTCTCTAACTTCTCCGATATTTTTTCCGACTTGCTCTCTGGTCTTAGCTTCAAGTAATAAAGTCATATTATCTGATAATATAAAAAGACTGATTTTAAAGTCTTTTTTAGTTTATTTATTATTAGCCTACCAATTCTAACACATTATCAATTTTTTGCAAGAGCTGATGACTTTCCAAAATATCATCTTCGTTTATTTCTTTGTATTGCCGAAATTTCTGCACTTCTTCGGGATTAAGATCGGTAACCAAGCCAACCGAACTGATGCCCATTTGATTATTAAAAAGCAAGGCTAAAATAGCGCTCTGGCACTTACGACAACGAATATATATCAGACTCGCCCCTTCCTTCTCTTCCAGAACTCGCGCCTCCATAAAATTATAACTATTATCACACAACGGACAATGCGATACGAGCTTTAGGCTTTCATCAAAAGACTGCGGCAACCGACGATGTGAATTATTTGGTAACATATCTCTAAATAAATTATTTTCTATACTTTAATTATATCATTTTAGTTCCTTACAGTCAAACCAAAATTTTTAAATTGTTATTTTTAGCCTCAGCATCTTATCCTAACTTCTTATTTTCACGCTTTCTGCTATCCCTAACAACATTAAAGTAAAAATCAAAGAACTGCCGCCGTAGCTAACCAAAGGTAGCGTAACGCCGGTAACCGGCGCGATACCCAGGTTCATTCCAATATTCATGATCATTTGAATAAAAAGTAAAACCATGATTCCCAAAATTAAAAACAAAGCAAAATCGTCACGGCATTTTTTAGCGATCTGACCCAAACGATAAAACAAAAATAAAAATATCGTGAGTAAAAATATCACGCCTAGTAAACCCAGTTCTTCGGCAATAACCGCAAAGACAAAATCGGTTTGCGCCTCAGGCAAAAATTTCAGCTGCGACTGAGAACCAAAAGAAATTCCCATACCAGTCCAACCACCGGAACCGATGGCGATCATCGACTGGGTAACGTTGTAGCCCGACCCCAAAGGATCTGCCGCCGGATTGAGAAAAGTAGTCAGGCGGTCTTTTTGATAATCTAAAAAAACAAAATCCCACAAAACGACAAATGTTAACAGCCCGCCGATAATAAAAATAAGCCATTGATATTTGCGCGGACCGATCAAAAAAATCAATCCTAACCAAATAAAAAATAAAATTAAAGCCGAACCAAAGTCTGGCTGCAACATAGTCAGAACAAATGGTACCAAAACAATCAAACCACTGACAAAAAAATACTTAAATTGATTTAACGGTCGCGGTCGGTGAGAAAAATAATAAGCCAGTATGACAATTACAGCTATTTTTACCAGCTCCACCGGCTGAAAATTTAAAACTCCGAAAGAGAACCAACCTTTAGTACCGCGGATCGTGGAACCAAAAAGCAATACGGCAGCCATTAATATCAGCCCAAAAACATAAAAATATCGGGCATAGCTCTTCAAGATCTGATAATCAATACTGGAAAAAATGAAAAATAAAATCAAACCTAATCCAAAAGCCACGAGCTGTTTAGTCAGTAAATCCCAATTTGGCGTTTCACCCGCCAGAGTTACGCCGTATATAGCCACCAAGCCAAAACAAATTAGCAAAAAAGTGCTTAATGCAAGCACCCAATCAAAACCTCGGGGTCTGGAAAAAAAATTAATCATATTTTATTTTTTCTCGCCGGATCCGCCCTCTATTTGACGAAAAACTTTTTCATTTAAAATATCAACATCTGGAATCACCTCTGTCTTCGACGGAGTGGATAAATTTTGATACCACAAGGTTTCCGCCTCCCGACTTTCGCCAGACGCCAAACCCGGCAAAACAACATAATTTATCGCCGCCAAATCGCTGCCCCGATAAAGTAAAATATAAAAACCCATTTCCCAATAATTAAAAACCGAGTCATTGCGTACCTTAAATTTTGTCTTTGATATGTTAATCCCGGAGTCAGTATTGCTCGGCTCAACAAATTGTATATCACTTACCGTAAACAACGATTTTTCGGCAGCTAACTGTTCAAAATTGGAAATATGTTTCCAACCAATACTCACTACTTCAAAACCAACATTAGTAGGACGAGCGGAAAACTCAACTCCAAAATCAAATAAATATTTTTCCTGCCCGGGCAAAATAAAGGCTTCGTAAATTTTCGGCTCTATCCCCGCCTCTTGCTGTCCGTTGTAAGTAAAATAATATTTTATTGATGCTACCGCCCAATTTTTATTGGCGTTAAAAGCAAAAACAAGAAAATCATAACGATTAGCGCCGGACGACATTACTTTAATATCGGACAACTCTAGTTGGACGGGACGCCAAAAATCCTGCAGTCGCGCCGTACCGTAACCGGCAGTCAGCTGCGACATTGCCCGATCAAACCTGACTTGATCTATAAAAAAATAATTAATCGTTCCATAAAAAACATAACCCCAAAAAATAACGCATAAAGCAATGAGGAGGATTTTAACAATCGCCAACATTTGCGCCTGATGAGCGACATACCAATAGCTTATTTTCAGCTCTTTTTCCGTAAAATCATTAATCTGCTGGTTGGATATATTCATAAAATAGATTAATACCTAAATTATAACATAAAATTTATTAAAGCTAAAATTGCGGTTGATTCGCTTATAATTTATCTGCTGGCGATTTTAAGTGTATTAATTTTTTATAAAAGAAAAGGGAGCGTACGAATACGCCCCCGAATTACCGTTTTTGTGGCGACCGTTCACCAAGCAGGCGAACGTAAAGTCAAAAACCAATACTATCCACGGACGAAGAACCCACCTGAATGGTGACCATAAACATCATTAAGATTGTATGGACCATCAAAAGAGCATTCATCGTCACCATCGGGATAGCTACGACTGATGTATAAGAGCGTTGAAGGATCTAATAAACCAGGCTGCCATCTAATCGCGGAGCAATCCTGGTTGGGCGTTTTAGCTCCAGCCAGAAGCTTTGGATACAGAGCCAGGGTCACACCCGGCTCAATGGCGCCTGCCAACGAAATAAAATCCGGCATTAAAGCTGCCATCTGCTGCTGGGCAATAATATCGAAGCCCTGAAGCGGATAGCACATGATGCCCGGGATCGGGCCTTGCTCCAAATCGGCGACCAGTTTCGCGTGCCGTTCGTCCACGATCTTCGTGTTTTCCGCGAGGTCTTCATGCCGGTTACTGGTAAATTCTCCGTTGTGGAACGCCATTAAATACGCGCGCTCCACTACCGGTAAAATGTGGTTTCTGATGATAATGCCGTGGTCACCAGCCGGCAACTGCGGCAAAATTATTGGAAAGTGCGGACCGGCAAATAAATTCGCGATCTGCGGTTTGCTCGCCATTGACCAGGTCGCAACCCGCTGCTTGATTGCCTCAATGCGTTGTTCAAACTCGACCGGAGTCATCCCAGCCTTCTGCTCAAAAAGCGCTTCCCACATCAGAATAATAGTTGCGTAATTCACATAGCCAGTCAAACCTTCAAAGCGATAATCAGCGCTCGGATCGCAGACGTTCGCGGTTACTACTCCCCGCTGGGGAATGCAACGACCGTTCTTATCCACGAGCACACAAATATCTTCAAGAATAACATTTTTATCACCTTGAAGAACGGCAATCACTTTTTGCACTCCACCCATCTTAGTACCCAAGGCAATCCATTGCTTGTGTGTAAGATCATCAAAACTTTTAACTCTTTTTAAAGAACCCATAATCATTCCTCCTTTTTCAGGCTCGTTGCCCGAAATTTTGCCCCTCCCCGAGGCCCGGGTTTACCCAACATGGGTAATACTAAAATATAGTATAAAACTTTATTCCCGTAAAGTGCTTAACTTGTTAAAATGTTTGTTTACCCCCGTCTGTCACTTGAATTGAATCACTGCAAACGACTATTGTTTAACCAACTATTAATACCATCTTATCCACACTGTTTTTTCGTCTAAATTTAGATAAATTAAAACACCATAAAAAGTGGAAAAAAGGATAAAATTATGCTAAAATAATAACGTAATTTTTAATAAAAACACTACCATATGCCGCAAAAGGAAAATACTAAAATTTCTAAAAAAGCCAAGGAAAACAAACCAAAAAGCACTGCCTATGGTGCTGATCAGATTACCGTTCTAGAAGGTCTTGACCCGGTACGAAAAAGACCAGGCATGTATATCGGCAATACTGCCGAAGCCGGACTGCATCACATGCTCTGGGAAGTTGTCGACAACTCTATTGACGAAGCTATGGGTGGATACGCCAACCACATCACGTTGCGTCTTTTTAAAGATAAGGACGGAGCTGACGTAGCTGCTATTACCGATAATGGTCGCGGTATCCCAGTTGACACTCATAAGGTAACAAAAAAATCAGCTTTGGAAACTGTTTTAACCAAACTCCATGCCGGAGGTAAGTTTGGCGAAGGTGGCTATAAAGTATCCGGCGGTTTGCACGGTGTCGGCGTTTCCGTAGTTAACGCCCTTTCTGAATGGATGAAAGCCGAGGTAAGACGTGATGGCAAAATCTGGGAACAAGAATATCGTCGTGGTAAACCGGTAAAAAACGTCCGCCCCACAGGCAAAACCAAAGAAACCGGCACCACTATCACCTTTCGCCCCGATGCGGAAATATTTTCTGTAACCAAATTCGATCTCAAAACCGTCATCGACCATCTGCGTCAACAAGCCTACCTGACCAAAGGCGTAATGATTACCATTATCGACGATCGTGAGCAGATAAAATATTACTCCAAAAAATTTGCTAAAGACATTTTGCTCCCTGCGGGACATTATACTTTCTATTTCGAAGGCGGCATCGCTTCTTATGTTAAACATCTAAATATCAACAAAGAAGCAAAACATGAAAACATTTTTTATATTGACAAGGAAGTTGATAAAATCCAAGTAGAAGTGGCGCTGCGTTATGCCGAAGATTTTCAAGAAATAGTGCTACCGTTTGCCAACAACATCTATAACCCGGAAGGCGGCATGCATCTGGTAGGCTTTCGCACCGCCATCACCAGGACACTCAACAGCTATGCTAGAAATAAAGGTATCTTAAAAGAAAAAGACGACAATCTTACGGGCGAAGACGTTCGTGAAGGGCTGACGGCAGTTGTATCGATCAAACTTCCCGAACCGCAGTTTGAAGGACAAACGAAAGCCAAGCTGGGAAACGTCGAGGCTCGTACCGCTGTTGAAGCAGTGATGAACGAGCATTTCGCCATTTTTTTGGAAGAAAACCCAAAAGATGCTGAAGCGATCCTGGGTAAATGCTTACTTGCCTCTCGAGCCAGATTGGCTGCTCGCGCCGCCAGAGAAACGGTATTGCGCAAAGGGGCACTAGAAGGTCTGACCTTGCCGGGAAAACTCGCTGATTGCTCTTCACGTAACGCCTCGGAATCAGAGCTTTACATCGTCGAAGGAGATTCCGCCGGCGGTTCGGCAAAACAGGGTCGCAATCGCGAATTTCAGGCTATTTTGCCTTTACGCGGCAAAATTCTAAACGTTGAACGAGCTCGCATCGACAAAATGCTGGCTAATAACGAACTAAAGTCTTTAATTATCGCCATAGGCACAAATTTTGGCGAACAGTTTGATATAGAAAAGCTTCGCTATAACAGAATTATTATTATGACTGATGCTGACGTAGACGGCGCTCATATCCGCACGCTGCTGCTAACATTATTTTATCGCTATTTTCCGGATATTATAAATCAGGGTCATCTATTTATCGCTCAACCGCCGCTCTACTCGATCAAAGTCGGCAAAGATGTTCACTGGGTATTTACCGATGAAGACAAGGACGCCAAAATTAAAGAATTAACCAAGGGCAAAGAAGTTGAAGTGGTAGAAGGCGCGGAAGATAATAATGAAGATGAAACTACCGCCGAAGAGCAGACGGAAAATACCGGCGGCAAGTTTAAAGCCGCGCCCAAAATCAATGTCCAGCGCTACAAAGGTTTGGGCGAGATGAACCCGGAACAACTTTGGTCAACCACTATGAGCCCCGAGACGCGCGTGATGAAAAAAGTTACTATCGATAATGCCGCTTTAGCTGACGAAACTTTCGATATTTTAATGGGATCAGAAGTCGGTCCGCGCAAACGCTTTATCCAAACTCACGCTAAGAGTGTCAAAAACCT
The DNA here is from genome assembly GCA_041653535.1 of Patescibacteria group bacterium. Lineage (NCBI taxonomy): Bacteria > Patescibacteria group bacterium. Next base: position 61,074 of record JBAZFH010000003.1, on the reverse strand, counting down.
AGACGTTTAAAAATATTAAAAATCTGCCTATCTAAAAAAAGACCGACGATTTGACCAAATCGGTCTTTTTTGATAACTTTAAAAATCAACAAAAACATTACAAGGAGGACGTAATGTGGTCATATGAACAGTTCATTAAATTTTTAAAAGACCTAAGGGGTAAAAAGATTCCCAAAAACGTTGAAACGCTGCCCGGACAAATCAACCTTGGTCTGATTGGTCAAATTGCCCAAGAAATGTCCTGGCGACAACAAAAAACAGACCACCGCGAAAGAGGCAGGGTAATACATATCGGTGGAAATTTTTTGCAACGAAAAATACTAATTGACAATCAAGACACCCTGGGATCGGAAAGAGAAGTTTCCCTTTCGTGGTATCAAGATAGTCTGTCGGGACTAACTGTAATTGAAGAAATAATAATACAGGCGAACAACCACAAACGTCAATCAATCGGAAATATTCACACCCATATGGACTTCAAGCCTTTTAGCCCGCAAGACATCATCCAACTGCTAGACAAAGACGCCCCGATACTTCCTAAATTCAAAATCTTGGCTAATGCCAATGCTTTATTTTTGATAATCAGGACTTCATTGACGCCAAAATTTAGTAAAACAGCAGTTGGATTGGTGGAAAAAGCATGGGATAAAGATTTGCAAACCCGTATTTGGACCAACGACAGACATCATGACGCTGTTCAATTTGATGCTCTAGCAGAAAACTGCCGTCGCTGGAACATTGCTCTGTATTTTACTCCGCTTAAGGAAGGATCGACCATCGTCAAAAAAATCACCGCCTAAACATCAAAAAGGTAACGTGCCGTCGTTACCTTTTTTATTTTTATATTTTTTCTTCTTTGATATTATCGACAATATCTTTTGTTAATTTCTCTATCTCCAGCCCTTTTTCCGCCGCCTCAACTTCTGCTATTCGCGCGTGAGTCTCGGGATTTGGCGGTACAAACATCGAACAGCAGTCATCATACGGCTGAGCGGAAATATCATGAGTGCCTATCTTGACTGCCAAATTAACGATATCTTGCTTATCGTCTCCGCAGAGTGGTCGCAATATCGGCATATCAACCGCAGCAGAAACAGCCGTAATATTATCTATCGTCTGAGATGCCACCTGACCAACACTATCACCGGTAATTAATATTTTTATTTTTAGCTTACGAGCAAGTTCTTGCGCCACTCGCAACATCATCCGACGATAAAGTACTACCCGTAGTTTAGCCGGCGCAGACATCACTACTTTTTTCTGAAAATCACCGAAAGCAGAGGTAAACAACCGACCGTCATATTGATAACTATTTAAAACTTCGACGATACGTTTAACATTATCCAAAGAAGCGCGACTGGTATGGGGATAGCTGTGAAAGTGCAAAAAATCTACAATCACTCCGCGCCTAGCCATTTTGTAAGCGGCGACCGGAGAATCAAACCCGGAAGATATCAAACACAGCCCTCTGCCGCTTGATCCAGCCGGCAATCCGCCAGCACCGGAAATTTTATCAAAATAAATAAAAATATCTTTTTCAACAATCTCAATAAAAATTTCTAACTCGGGATTTTTAAGCTTAACCCTTTTTTCTCTTTGCATTTGTTCATAAATATATCCGCCGATTTCTTTTTCGACTTGTGGCGAGTGCAAAGGAAATTTTTTATCTCCTCGTTTGACCGTTACGGCAAAATTTTCAAACTGCTTGTCTTTGATTAAAATTATAATTTCTTTGGCTAACGGCTCAATAACGTCTTTACCCAGTTTAAGACTAACATCGGAAATAAATACTGACCCGTAATTGGCAATGCCAAAAATTTGAGATAACTTTCGAGCAATAACTTCTCCGTTTATTTCACCGCCAAAAAGTACCAAAATCCGACCGTAAAGTTTTTTGATTTTAACATCCCCGACCTCGGTTAAAGACCTTTTGATATTAGTAATTAATTTTTTTTCAAAATAATCACGATTGCCGCCCTTGAGGGCAATCTCGTTATAGTGAATGATAAAAGCTTGACGCATAAAAAATTATAAATCAAAACTCTCTCCGTATCTTGGCATTACCGCGTCGATTCCCAGTTTCTGCCTCAACCCGTCGACAAGCATTGATCTGCGTTTTTCCTCGCCATGAACAACAAATACCTTTTTGGGTTTTGGCGCGCTCATCATTTTCACCCAGTGTAATAATTTTGGCTGATCGGCATGAGAAGAATAAGCACCAATTGCCGACACTTTTGCCTTAACTTCTATTTTTTCCGTACCTATTTCCACCACCTTAGCTCCATCTAAAAGTTTGCGACCCAGCGACCCTTCTACTTGATAGCCTATAATCAAAAGATGATTTTGCGGACTTCCCAGATAGCGCTGCAAATGATAAACTATTCGCCCACCGGTACACATGCCGCTGCCGGCCAATATTATTTTTGGCGCTAATATCTGGTTGATTTTCTTTGACTCCTCTCTGGTTTTTGTATAAACCAGACCGCGAAAATTAAATAAATCATCCCCCGCCTCAATTAACGCTCGCGACTCTTTATCATACATCGCGACATATTTTTTATAGATATCCGTCGCGGAAATAGCTAATGGACTATCAACAAACATAGACACTGGGGGAACTTTTTTATTTTCCACTAAATAATTCATTTCATACAAGACTTCCTGCGTCCGTTCCAGGGCAAAAGCGGGAATCATCAGCACTCCACCCTTACCCACAGACTCAACAACCGCATTATGAAGCATTTTTATACGCATTTCTGCCGGTTCATGAATAATACCGCCATAAGTCGACTCCATAACCACATAATCAGCACCAGAGATGAATTCCGTATCTTCCACTAAAGGCGCCGGCGGATTGCCCAAATCTCCAGAGAAAACAATTTTTTTATCGCCAGCTTTATCAGCGACAACTATTTCAACAATCGCCGATCCTAAAATATGACCGGCATCACGCATTGTTATTTTAATATCCGCGGAAATATTTTCTTGTTTACGATACGACAATGCGACAAATTGCTTCATTAACTCATTAACATATTTATCTAAATAAAGAGGCAGGGCGTTATTGGCAAGCGCTTCTTCAAAAATCACCCTAGCCGAGTCTAACAGCATGATCCTGGCAAAATCAGCCGTTGGCTCTGTGCTATAAATCTTACCGCGAAAACCTTCTTTATAAAGCCGGGGCAGACGACCAATATGATCCATATGAACATGCGTCAAAACGACAAAATCAATGCTTTTGGGATCAAAGCCGAATGGTTCAAAATTTTTGTCTTCTGCAAACTTACCCCCTTGAAACATCCCGCAATCAACTAAAAAACGGCTCTGCTCAGTTTGCACTAAATAGCAAGAGCCGGTTACCTCGCCGCAAGCACCATAAAAAGATATCTTCATACACTATAAGTTATAAAACAAAAAAGCTCAGCTCCTTACTTTGTCTTTTACTCTTTTCCAAATACCACGATGACGGCTGAGTTTTACCAGCTCAGCCAGCGCCACTAAAATAAATACAATCTGCAAAACAATAAATATAACATCACGCAAATAACCGCTATAAGCAAGTAAAAAGGCTCCGCCAAAAACAAAAAACCAGTCTTGTCTTTTTTCATTTTTCACCAAAACACCGATGATAATTCCTACTAAACCAATAACGCCGCAAATTTTAAATAATACCGCCATATGTTTATAATATTTCCTGCACCCTACCCACTAAACCGTTAGTCAGACGAACTTTAATGCCTCGAGGATGAATGGTTTTACTAGTTAAAATGTCTTTAACCACGCCAAGAGTCAATTTCCCCGTTGGCTGATCTTCTTTAAGTACTATCAAAACTTTTATTCCTGGTTTTATAATTTTTCTATTAGTTCCATCGACCATAGATATTACTACTCGATACAACAATCGATCGCTTTTTTTACCAGTTCGCCGAGTTTACCCATAAAACCTTTACGTTCTTTATCGTGCTTATCCAGAGCTTCGCCGTCAATTTTCTGTAAATCATCAGTCTTAACCACGTTCATGTTAATCCCCCAAAAAAGAGAATACAAATCGTAAGCTTTTTGAAACAATTCCAGCGCTTCGTCTTTATTACCCATCTTGTGCTGTTTAGTACCGACTTCCATCAAACGCATCGAAGCGGCGAGCAAATGTTTGGAAATACACCACTGTTCGCCTTCGGGATTTTTGACAATCTTGCGCAGCAAATCACCTCTCATCTGCCTGACCTCTTGCAGCAAGTCAAAATACTCCGGCTTGCCCAATTTAGCGCCGGTAAAAAAGAAATGCTCTTCAATACTAACCAAATTCATAATCGCTATCGACAAATCTTGATCCGAGGACAAATCAAGTTTGTCTTTCTTTTTCATAGTATCGACTTTTTCGATTAACTCGTTCAGATTTTTTACCAAACTGTTTTCTTGACCCTCAATCATATTTTTATCTAGAAATTATAAAATAAAATACCACACTCAAAATAATTAACGGCAAAATCGGCATCACTACCTTCTGAAAAGGAAAATAAGCCTTGCCGCCGTTTCTTTTCTTTAAATATTCATAAAGCATTACTCCGGAAAAAAATAAAATACTACCAAGAGTAATGCCAACCACCATTTTATTTAGTCCCCAAAGATCGCTGCACGGCTTGTCAAAAACACCTTTGTAGTAGAGAGGGATAACAATAATAAGATAATAAAACAATACCGTGATTATTTTTTTGCCGATAAAACGAATATTTTTTCTATTCAGCCAACCAATAGTCCAAAAAATCATTGATACGATCAATCCTCCAACCCACAGTCCTATAATACTATCGTCCACTCCGCACCAACGCGAAAGCTCAATACCAACGCCAACAGTCACGGTACAAACAGGGCAGACAGCCAAAGCCTTCGCCCCGACCAAAAAACTTACAAAAACCGCACCAAACACGGCAAAAAACTTTCTCATATAATAAAAATCTTATTTCTTAGAATATAACTATTATAACAAAAAATCGCCAGGTTGGCGATATTTTTATAAAACTATAGATTAGAAAGAATCAACTAACCCTATAGGTAACGATATGGGTAAAATATTAACTGGGGGCACCGGAGGAACGGGCGGTACGGGAGAAACTTTGGGGATCCTTGGAATTGGTGGTATAGAGAAGGAGTTTTTTAATATATAATCATTGCCGTTTATTTTAAATATCTGTCCTTTAAAATTCCCTTGATAGTCCCACACTAAATTATTTTCCACCCACCCCAAATAAACCCCGTCACGGGAAAAAACATTATTGTTGTAAATAAAGCCTACATAATTACCATCCGATCTAAATATATACATAAATTTAAATTATTTATCGTTTTTAGAATTAACAGGTTCAACAATCTCTTTATGCTCAGGAATATATTTTACCGGTATAGCATATCCGATTCCTAGTTGTAAATTATTTATTATCGCCCCATAAATCTTAACAAGATCTATGCCATGAAGCGAAACGGCACCGACTCTCATATCTTCGACTTTCGACAGTAGATCAGACTGTTCCCTCCTTTTTGCGTTAACAATACCCAACACCCCACCGTCGATATCCAATAATGGACAACCACTGTTACCAGAATTTACAGTACCGTCTATTAAATAGGTCGTTATTCCCGACAGATCTTTTGTTATTGCCGAAATTATACCTTGATGTGTAGTTAAATTCTGCAAGCTCAGAGGGTAACCTGCAAATAAAACCTCCAACCCCTCTTCGACCTTAGTTATATTAGAAGGTAGTAATGGTTCAGTTGTTCCTTCAAACTTCAACAAAGCTAAGTCGTGCTCTTCATCCTTTATCACAACCTTAGCAGGAATAAATTCGCCTCCATCAAATTTTATAAATATAGTATTTGATCCCTTTATAACATGGTTGCATGTGACTAATATTCCCTTCTTTGAAAAAATAAAACCGCTACCCGTACCCATTGGTTTGTTATTGGCATCAAGGGTAGCAATAAAAGCTATACTATTCTTAACATTATTTATGACGCTAACGTAATTCATATCTAAATTTAAATTCCCTACCAAGTTTCACTGTCTCTATAGAGTTTAACATCAAAAATCATTATTTACAACTAAAATTATAATTTATGGCTGGGGAGGAAGGATTCGAACCTTCGAATGCCGCCTCCAAAGGGCGGTGCCTTACCGCTTGGCGACTCCCCAACGAAACAATTATTAATTACAAATCAACAATAGTACCTTACAGTTTGCCCGCCTGCAACGCATTAATTAATAATTACTAATTAATAATTAGTAATTATTTTATACGGATTAGAACCTAAAGTCAAGAGATAACGATTACACTCTTAAATACTTTCCTACCGCCATTAGACTGGCTGCGGTGTTCAACATGCAAATCGCCAAAAACTCAGCGCCGAAAATAACAATAAAATTGTTATTAAAATAACCGATAATATCAAAACTACTGGAAGAAAAAAACTGCGCTAAATGCGGCTGAATAAAACCGAGCAACGGATAAATAATAACAATAGTAATCACGCAACTGACAAAACTAAAAATAACACTCTCCAAAATAAACGGCAAACGAACAAACCAGTTGGTCGCTCCGACCAGTTTTTCGATACCGATTTCCTCTCGATGAGTATAAATCGCCACCCTGACTGTGTTAAAAACAATCAACGCCGAAATCAAAACAAAAATCAATATAAATATAAACGCCACTTTTTCTCCGGTTTTAGTCCAATAAGAAATTTTACTGATCATTTCCTGCCGATCTTCGTAGTTTTTACTGGTAATAGACTGGTTAAACTCCGGCTTATCAAGAGCGCTTAGAATCACGGGATAATTTTCTATTTTGTTAGCCCTGATCTTAAGCGTAGCCCCCAAAGGATTATCTCCCAGTTCGTCAATCGCCTCTAAAATGGTTGAATTGTCTTTGTGAGTTTCTTTAAATCTCGCCAAGGCATCGTCTTGGGAAACAAATTCTACACTGTCCACCTCCGACAAATCCATGATATAGCTTTTCACCTTGTTTATGTCATCAATGGAAGTGTTTGGTTTAAAATAAATACTGACATCAACCTTGCTTTCGATAATTGCCGCAGCGGTGTTAGCCAGATTGTTAAAAACCACTAAAACATTAATGGAAAGCAGGGTCAAAATCAAAATACTGATAGTAACTACTGACAGCCAAATATTGCGGTAAAAATCCTGAACGGCAAATTTGATGATGCGATAGATAAAAGACATAAAAAAATTTATAATACGTATTTACCGCTATGTTGGTCGCCAATCACTTCCCCGTTTTCCATGGTTATCACCCTGCGTTTAACATAGTTAACCACTTCCCTGTCGTGAGTAACCAACAAAACAGTAGTACCAAATTCATTAATTTTTAAAAGTAAATCGGCAATTTCCCTAGTATTAATCGTATCGAGGTTGCCCGTCGGTTCGTCAGCAACTAAAATCTTCGGCCGATGCACCAACGCTCGAGCGATCGCCACGCGTTGCGCTTCACCGCCGGATAATTGTTTCGGATAACGACCGCCCTTTCCTTCCAATCCCACTATCCGCAACACTTGCGGAACAACCGTATGAATACGTTTAGTTGGAGTACCGCAAACCTCTAGCGCAAAAGCGACATTTTCATAAGCGGTTTTTTGCGGCAAAAGTTTGTAGTCTTGAAAAACCACTCCGATCTGCCGGCGCAAAAACGGCACTTCACTGCGCTTAATATCAGTGATGTTCCAGCCACCAACCGTTATCTCTCCTCGATCAGGTGTTTCTTCGGCTATCAGCAAACGAACTAAAGTTGTTTTACCGGTGCCACTCTGACCAACGATAGAAACAAACTCTTTCGGCTTAATATGAAGGTTGATGTTTTTTACCGCCAATATGTTACCCGGATAACTTTTGCTAATATTTTTAAACTTGATCATAATTTATTTTTTGTATTAACCTTTATCGGTTCAACCAAAACGCTAACCAGCCCAGCTCCTTTTTTTGCTATTTTCCCAAAAGCCACCAGATCAAGATCGATCACCCTGTCTGGATGCACGGATCTGTCCGGACCAAAATCGTTTACTTTTACTTCCACCGATTTACTATTTTCAATATTAGTTACCCGCAAAATACTTCCTTTAGGATAATCAGGTGAAGCCGCGCATAAACAACTTTTATAACGATACCAACTCGCTTGTCCCTGAGATATTTTTGTCATGTCGGCTACGACCAAAAAACGAAGGAAAGGTAAATACGCCTTTGCCTCCACCTTTCCCGATTCTATATCTACGATCTTACTCGGCAATTCCTGCCAGCTTTTTCCGTTCCAAAATATAATTTTTTTCAAATAGTCACTTTTGGCACTATCAAGACGAAATAAAATAGCTGTCTTTTTGTCATATTCATTCTTTCCAACTATATCATACTCCCAAAAATCGCTTAGTGCTACAAAATTTTCCGGCAACTGATACAAAATTTCTTTTCGCTTTTTTATCACAATCTCGGTGGATTTTTTAAAAGCACTGTTGCTAATTTCTAGATAAAACCCATCGTCAGGCAAAGCGACGACGTGTTGTCTTTTCTTTAAGATCGGATCAATTATAGATGAATAGATACTTATTCCGTCTTCGCTAACATCGACCGATGCGTCCTGGCTATATATTTTCCCCGGAAAACCGCAAAGCAAAACAATCATTAATAATATAAGTGATATTGATTTTTTCATCTTAAATCTATATAATTTAGGCACCTATTTCACGGGTGCAATCTATTGTTCGCGGGAGTAGTTCAGTGGTAGAATGTCTGCTTCCCAAGCAGAAGGTCGCGGGTTCGATCCCCGTCTCCCGCTCCATAATTCACTATTTTTGCCGGTCACCTTAATTCGATTGACAAAGTAACAGTATCGCCCGACCGCCATAACCTAAGCCCATGTAGCTCAATTGGCAGAGCAACGGTATCGTAAACCGTAGGTTGCCGGTTCAACTCCGGCCGTGGGCTGAGGCTTTGGCAGACGGATAAACTGCAAGTCGTGGGTTCAAACCCAATAGGTGACTCCAAAACCAGTGAAAGCCGTCTCGATAGAATGAGGCGGCTTTTTTAGTATTAACAATTTTTATTTGAAATCAATATATCGCTTAATACTATCTGAATCCTTAACCTCCTGAAGATATGTCGCCAGACTTGGCTTAATCAAAATATGACTGGCTTTTATTTGTTCATCACCGCCTTCAGCAGAACCTTTTTTTTCAGCCACCTTAATAATATGGTATCCGTAAATGGTTTTTACTAAATCGCTAATTTCACCTGGCTGCAATTTAAACGCGGCTTCTTCAAAACCGGAAACCATCTGACCCTTACCGAACCAGTCCAAATCACCACCGTTTGCCTTAGTGCCGGTGTCGTCGCTGTACTGTTTGACTAAAGCAGCAAAATCCTGCTTACCATCTTTAACCTCTTTCAAAACACCCTCGGCTCGAACACGGGTAAATTCCTGAACATCGGGATCCATCTCCGCTATTTCATCAACCTTATTATAAAGCAAATTTTCTCTGATCATTTTTTCCTTAAACTCGCTGACAGACATATTATAATCTTCTTTGATTTTTTCTTCTGCCTTCTTCTCATCATTATCAAAGTAAGGTAATACATCTTTTGTCCAACTCTGCTCGATTTCTATATCAGTAACAACTATTTTATATTTACGAGCTAGTTGTTCTATTAATGTTTTACTTATTAACTGCTCTTCAAGATCTTTACGATTTTGACTATCTGGTGGCACTTGATTGGCGGAAATAGCTCCAAGCTTCACTTGTTGATTGTAATAGTGATTTAAAATCTTATACTCATTATAAAAATCAGAATAAGCGATATATTGTCCATTAGCCTTAGCCATAGGAAAATGAAACGCTGCGGCAATTTTTTCTAAAACCAAATATTTTCCCGGATTGCCATAGAACATAAAAGACGCTGCCGCCACAACAATCGCCAAAGCCACCACTAAACCAATAACCAAACCGATAATAAATTTCTTACGAAATAACCCACGAAACGAAAAATCATTGTCGCTGCCGACAACCTCGGGACTAGTCATCTCCTCATCTTTTGTTTCTGCGGATTTTATCGACTTCATATCCTCTTTTTTAAGGACATTTTTCTTTTTGATCATACTATTGTTTATTTATTATTATTTGATTTAAGACTTGTTTTGTTTAAAAAAATAATACCACCATTTTGACGGATTGGAAAGACCGGCAAAACCGTCTTGTTCTTGATTATTAACTTCGTTTTTACCTGATTGATTTATGACCACAACCTCTTCTCCCGGTTTTTTTAGTCCCATTTTTACCCTTGCCTCTTCTTCGGTAAAGTTTTGTGTGTCAAAATATTCTATTAACTGAGAAAATTCCTGATTTTCTTTTTCGATTTTATTTACTTGTTCCTCTAGAGCATTTACCTGTTTTTGAAGATAATAACGACGAGAAAACTCTCTAATAAAGGAATATGATAAAAATATTAAAAATAATAAACAAACGACCAAAAACCATTTTGATGTCAGTATGCGGCGTGACCAATTTTTCATACCCATTTATTATAGCAAAAAAACAAAAAATGGTTAACTACCTTATAAGGCTTTATCAATATAACGTTTCTAAGCCAAAAAAATTAAATCTGGTCATCGTCTAGGCTCCGTATTTCATTAATTGTCTTTTTAAAATTCTCCTGTTCCAGACCGTCTTTTTTGCGCCCCAAAACCGCGTCGTCTTCGCCAATAGAGCGCTGATCCACATTTAAAGCACGAGACAACCGATGATTTCTTGCATCAGTTATCAATAATTCTATTTTTTGACAAATATTTTGCGGGTTTTTTATACCGAAAATAATAATCCTTGCCTGTCCTTGGGGCAAGGAATAATGAACCGTTCCATATTTTAATATTGACTGAAAAAAACCACGCCGTTGGTAACCAAGGTCTTCGATAAGATCAAGCGGTGCTGGAGATACGGTTCGATCAAACATTCCTCGCTGATCAAAATCAATCAAGCGTTGACTTGTCACCACTAAACAACCAAAATACCATTTAACATAAAATCGACACAGATAATACAAACTAAAAGCCAAAAGCAAGGAAAAAATCACCGGTCCCCACGTATCCCATTGCAACAAAGGATAGAGCAAAAAAAATGGCAGCAAAAGAAAAATTATGACTAACAATATTTGCCACCAATAAATCAATAAATACCGGCGAACAATCATCTGCACCGACTCATCCGAAGCCAGTTCGATATTTCTAATCAACCTTTCATTTGTCATATTTTTTTACCATTATTTTTTGAAATGAAAAAATATTTTACCATCTCTATACAAAGCAAAGCTAAAACGCCGAAAGCAAGCAAAATCAGCCATAACTCAAAATGAAGCGGTACGGTTTTTAAAACCAATTGTAACGGAGACCAATAAACCGCTAAAGCCATCAAACAAAAACCAACAACCACCGAAAGGTTGACATAGCCGTTGGCAAAAGGGTTATACTTCCAAATCGGATAACGTAAAGAACGACAAGCAAAAACGTAAAATAACGAACCGCTAGCCAAACCAACAAACACCACTGTCCTTATTTCGTCCAAACTATAAACCCTAAAATGTAAGAAAAAATAAAATATTGAAAATAAAAAAAGGTTGTTTAAAACCGACATTGAGATAATAATTGATTTCATCTTTCTATCAACCAAAGACTTGTCGCGACCGCGTGGGCGCTCAGACATAATACCTTTTTCTTCAGGATCGGTAGTCAGAGCAAAAACAGGAAAAGCGTCTTCGACGATATTGACCCACAAAATCTGGATCGCAATCAACGGTAAGGGTAAACCAAAAACTATCGAAGCGCCGATCAAAAACATTTCTGTTACCGTACTAGACAAAAGATAAACTAAAACTTTACGCAAATTATCAAGTATCACTCGTCCGCCACGGACAGCATCAACAATGGTACGAAAATTATCATCAAGTAAAATCAAATCCGCCGTTTCCTTGGCAACGTCAGTACCGGATCCAAGAGCAATACCGATATCGGCTGCTTTAATCGCCGGCGCATCATTAACGCCATCGCCAGTCATTGCCACCACTTCGCCTCTGTCGCGTAACGCTTCGACAATTCTAATCTTGTGCCGCGGCTCAACTCTCGCATAAACATTGATTCGACTAACTACTTTAATCAGAGACTTTTCGTCCATTTTATCCAGATCAATACCCTCTAGCGCTGTCTTATCATTTGCTTCAATCCCGACATCTTGAGCGATCCTAACAGCGGTTAAACGATGATCACCGGTAATAAGTATCGGCCTAATACCCGCACGACGACAAATTTCGATAGTTTCCCTGGCATCGGCGCGTAACGGATCGCGCAAAATAAAAATGCCAACAAAAACCAAATCTTTTACTCTGTCTTTTATTTTAACCTTACCGTCTTTAGCCACTTCTTTATAAGCCACCGCCAAAGTCCTATAGCCACGAGCGGTAAGTTGGGCGATTCTTTTCTTCCACACCAGACTATCTTGAGAATTAATCGATTTTATTTGCGAATCAACCAAAATATTGGTACAACGCGACAATACGACTTCTGGCGCTCCTTTAACTAATAGCGTCATCTGATCAGCTAAAAAACCTTTGTTAAGAGTTGCCATAAACATACTTTCGGAAGAAAAGGGCACCTCGTCCAAACGAGAAAAACCAGACTGCAGTTTTTCCGGATTAATGCCTACTTTAATTCCGGCCCGTAATAATGCCTGCTCTGTTGAATCACCCACCAACAACTCTTCTTTACCGTTTTTCTGGATGAAACTGTCGTTGCATAAAACCGCAATTTTGAAAGCCAAGGTTGATTTATCACTAATCTCAATTTTCTTTTTTTCTAAAAAAATTTCATGACCCGGCAATATTAACTTTGCCACCTCCATTTTCCCTTCGGTCAAGGTACCAGTTTTGTCGCTACAAATCACCGTCGTTCCGCCGAGAGTCTCTGCCGCTATCAGTTTTCTTACCAATGATTTTTGTTTCAAAATCTTTTTCATTCCAATAACCAAAATAACCGTCAATGCTATCGCTAATCCTTCCGGAATAGCGGCTACCGCTATCGCCACGCTGACCAAAAACATCTCTAGCTTATCTCTGCCGGCTAAAACTCCGGCAATAAATAGAATAACGCAAACAGTAACCGCGAGCCAAGAAAGAAAAATCGCCAAACGATTTATACTTTCCTGTAATGGTGTTTGTTCCTCTTCTGTTTCTTTCACCATTTCGGCAATTTTACCGATCTCGGTAGCGCCTCCCGTAGCACAAACAACCGCCAGACCTTTGCCCCGAGCTACTACCGTTCCCATAAAAACCATATTATCTCGATCGGAAATCACTGTTTGAATAGATAAAATTCTCAATTTTTTATCGGCTGGTTCCGATTCTCCCGTCAAAGCCGCCTCCACCATTTGGAGATCGTTTATTTTTATCAAACGACAATCAGCCGGCACCTTCATGCCAGGCTCTAAAACTACAATATCTCCAGGTACAATCGAGCTAGCATCAATCATTATTTTAGCTCCACCACGGATAACCAGCGCTTGATAGCTGACTATTTTTTTCAACTGTGCTATAGCCTGGCTTGCTTTGTACTCCTGAAAAAATCCAATAATGCTGTTAAAAATAACCACGGCTAAAATTACCAGAGCGTCTAACCAGTGCCCTAAAGCAGCAGAAACAATACTTGCCAGAAATAAAATAAAAACCAGCGGACTTTTCACTTGGTTAAAAATTATAGTAAAAGCCGTGGTCTTTTTTTCTTCCGGCAGTGTGTTTTTACCAAATTTAAAAATCCGCTTGTTGACTTCTTTTTCCGACAAACCCACGTCTGAGGTTTTTAACACCCGAAATACCTCTGAAATCGACAAAGAGTGCCATGGTTTTTCGCTCATAATTATTTGTATTATAACAAAAAACCGGGTACTTTGGCTACCCAGTTACGGCAAAGCCTAGACGGAAATTCTCAACGCTACCGAAAAATCCATCCGCCCCACTGCCTTAACTTAGATTTAAACAAATAAAAAATGGGTGCTGAGAGGATCGAACTCTCGACGCCCAGCTTAAAAGGCTGGCGCTCTACCACTGAGCTAAGCACCCACGACAATATTATTTTTTAATAAACTCTTTTATAAACTTACTGCTTTTTTGCTTCTTGATATAATACTCTAATTTTATTGCCTCGTTTTTACTTTTAAACCTTTTAGAATAAACCAACTCCCACGGTCTCCTGCTTTTAGTAGCCGCTGAACGACCTTGATTATGTCTTTTAAGTCTTTCTTCCAAATTTGCCGTGCTACCGACATAATAACCATAATCTTTCAAACTTTTCAATATATAAATAAAATACATACCTAGAAAATCGCCTATTTCGCCTACGGCGAAAGCCGAGGCGGAGACTCTCGACGCGGCCGATAAATCGGCCCGCTCTACCACTGAGCTAAGCACCCAAACAACGATTACTAATTATTAATTAATAATTAGTAATTAAAAACTTTTAGAAAAAACTACACAGCTTTTAGCCACATAACGCCTAAAAAACAACTAATCGTCTCAACTTAATAACACGGCGTTATTCTACATTTTTACCACTAAGCTGTCAACTGTAAAATTATCTCGACTAACCGGCTGGCAGCATCTGGTTTTACTAATGACCGGATATTACGTTGCAGGTTGGCTAAATCTGATTGATTATCCAATAAAGATTTTACAAAAGAGACGATGCTTTCCGGACCAAGCTGCCCCTGAGGCAATATCACCGCCGCGTTTTTTTTAGCAAAATAACTGGCATTAGTCTCCTGATGACTATCAGCCATCGGCACTAATATTGTTGCTTTTCCTAAAACCGCCAGTTCAGTCAAAAAACCAAGTCCTGCTCGAGAAATGACTACATCAGCAACTGCTAACGCGTCTTTCATTTCATCAACTAAAAAATCATAATGATGATATCGTGGCGTCGCCACTTCTCCCCCTACAGCGCGACCATCACCAGTAATATGAATCACTTGGCAAAATGTAGTGAGTTGCGGTACAGCGCCAACCACCGCTTCGTTTAACACCAAAGAGCCCGTACCGCCACCGACTACCAACAAAGTCGGTAAACCACCTTCAAGGCTAAAAATTTCTGTCGCCGCTTCTACACTGCCAGACATCAGACTTTGTCGCACCGGATTTCCAACCACTTCTGTTTTATTTTTAGAATATATTACCGCTGATTCAGAAAAGGTTACAGTAATTTTCTCAGCTCTTTTTGCCATTAACTTATTAGCTAATCCCGGAACAATATCCTGCTGATGGATCAACACTGGAATTTTTCCGCTAGCATAGACCACAGGCACAGAGACAAAAGAACCGGCTGACAAAATAATATCTGGCTGCCACTGCTTGATAATCTTGCGGCTCTGAAAATAACCGGCAAGTATTCTAAACGGGTCAACAAAATTTTGCCAGGAAAAATATCGACGTAGCTTACCGCTGTTTATCGCCGCAAAGGAAATATTGTAAGAATCCACTACCATCTTTTCCGGACCATCTACAGTCCCAATCCAAAAAAACTCCGTCTCCGGATATTTAACACGCATATTTTCCACTATTGCTAGCAGCGGCGTAACCGATCCCATAGTCCCGCCACCGGTCAGTAATATCTTCATAGGATTACATCTTACTAAACTTTGAAATATTTGCCAATATCCCTATTGCTGCAAGTGAAGTCATCAACGCCGTTCCACCATAGCTGACAAAAGGCAGTGGGACACCAGTCATCGGCATCAACGAAAGCATGGAGGCAATATTCACAAAAGACTGTAGTACTAGCCAGGAAATAATACCAATGGTTAACAATCTGGCAAAACGATCGGGAGCGGACTTGGCTAACCGTATTCCGCGATAAGCAAAAACTAAAAGTAAAAAGATAAAGATTATTGTAAAGATAAAACCAAACTCCTCGCTAATCACGGCAAAAATAGAATCACCGGTTACCTCGGGTAAATAAGAAAATTTTTGTCGCGAGTGCCCCAGCCCGACACCCCAAAAACCGCCGGAGCCAATGGCAATAAGTGACTGCCAAATATGATAAGCTTGCCCTTGCGGATCTTTTTCTGGATGCAAAAAAGCGGTAAAACGAGCCATACGATAAGGGGCTATTTTTATTAACGCTAATAAACCAGCCAGTCCAGCGACTGCGATAATTATCATATGTCGCCAGCTACCCCCGCCGACAAAATAAACCACCAAAGCAGACAAAATAATAATCGACAACGTACCTACATCTGGTTGTAAAAGCATCAATATCGAGATAATGCCTAGAACCAAGACAAAAGGAATAAATCCGCTTTTCAGGTCTTGTACCTTTCGCTCGCTACGACTATCAAGCCAGGCAGCCAAATAAATCAAAAAAGACAACTTTACTATTTCCGCCGGCTGGAGGGAAAAACCAAATATATTTATCCAGCTTCGCGCCGTACCGTATTCCGAACGTAATCCTGGAATAAAAACTACGGATAAAAGAATAATTGAGCCAACCAGCAAGGGAAAAGCAATTTTTTTTAATTTATCATAGTCAAGGCGTAAAAAGAAAAAAAAGAAAAAAATTCCAGGCAATAAGCCAACCAATATTTGATGTTTCACCAGATAATACGGATCGCCAAATTTCTGATAAGAAATAGGCGCGCCGGCTGAAGATAGGATAGTTAAACCAAATAAAAGCAAAATGGCAATAACACCGATAAGAAAATAGTCTGGCTGGCGTCCGAGAGATTTCATTTTATTTTTTTTACCTGCGCCGTAAATTGATCGCCACGGTCAAATTCATTAATAAATAAACCAAAACTGGCACAGCCGGGGGAAAGCAAAACTATATCCCCCTTTTTAGCTAATTTGTTTGCCGCGGTAAGCGCCGCCACCATACTATCCACTTCCGTCACTGCCCAATAATTAACCTTTAGTAATTCTCTTTTTATTTTTGGCGTGGCGCTCCCTTTAAACAAAATCGTGGCTTTAACGTGCTTTTTTATCGCCGCAGCAAAATCTTTAAAAAAAAGTTTTTTATCGGCACCACCGGCAATCAAAACAATATTTTTTCCTTTGCCTA
This sequence comes from Patescibacteria group bacterium, assembly GCA_041653535.1. Classification (NCBI taxonomy): domain Bacteria; species Patescibacteria group bacterium. The sequence continues at coordinate 43,933 of JBAZFH010000003.1, read as the reverse complement.
AAGTGCGTAAGGCGTTAATTGCTCCATCTGGCGCCGTCGCCGCCGTATCGTTGTAATATTTCACTCCACGTAATTCACGTATTAATTCCAATCGATAGGGAATGCCTTTAAATTTTTTAACCACCAAACGGATAACACCAGGTTTAATACCGCAAATCGATGCCAATGCTACCGCCGCTAAAACATTGGAAAAATTGTGGTTTCCCGGTAAAACAATTTCTTTAATTGGTAAAATTCTTTGTTCCCTACCATTATGACGAAACCAAATCCAACCGTTTTTTTGATAACTACCATTTTCTTCCTTAAAATATTTAAGGGAAAACCACAACCTTTTGCCTGGCACGATAGCGCCAAATTTTTTAGTCGGCGCGTTATCTCGATTTAAAATACAAACGTCATCTGATTTTTGATAACGAAAAATTATAGCTTTTGCAGCGACATAATGATCAAAAGACTGGTAACGATTCAGATGGTCAGGAGTGATATTAGTTATCAAACTAACATGGGGACTAAAACCACAAGCATCCAAACCCTCTAGCTGCCAAGATGACAGCTCTAGAATCACCGAACCGTCTTTTTTTATCTTGGATAAAAAATCAAGCGGCGAAACACGGATATTTCCTGCCACCACTGGCGCACGACCTGCTGCTTTAAAAATTTCACCAACCAAGGTGGTGGTAGTGGTTTTACCCTTAGTGCCGGTAATACCAATGATTGGCGCTGGGCAATTTTTGACAAACAAAGCAATGTCGGTATCAACCGGCACTTTATTTCTGGCAGCTATTTTAAGAAATTCTGAATCGTCAGGAACTCCAGGATTTTTGACAATCAAATCTGTTTTGATAAAATCATTTTTGTTATGCCGACCTAGAACATATTTGACGGGTAATCCTTTAAGCTTAGCGATCGAAGATTTAAGCTGTTCCTTGTTTTTAAGGTCGGTAATAGTAACTTTAGCTCCGGATTTAACCAACCATCTAGCAACCCCCACTCCTCCGCCGTGCAACCCGAGTCCCATGACTAATACTTTTTTATTTTTTAGATTCATAAAAAAATTGAAAAATGAAAATTATCCAGAACATTTAATTTCCAATTTATAATTTCTTTTATTTTTAAAACGTCTTATCTATCAAAAACAATACTACTCCTACTACCGCCGTCACCCCTCCGATCAGCCAAAAACGCATCACTACCTTATATTCCGGCCAACCAATCGCTTGAAAATGATGATGAATCGGCGTAGAGAAAAAAACTTTTTTCCCACCGCGCAATCTTTTTGAGAATAATTGAATAATAACAGAAACCGACTCAAGTAAGGGAACGAACGCAATAACAGGAAGAAGTAAGACTGAATTAGTCAAAAAGGCAACGACAGCTAAAGTGGTCGTAAGACCTAAAATGCCGGTTTCGCCTAGATAAAACCGCGCCGGCGGAATATTAAACCAAAGAAAAGCCAATAACGTCCCGGCAATTACCCCGCAAAACGCTGCCAGGTTAAATTTACCAGAAGCAAAGGCGATCGCGCCAAAGGCCACAAACATCGTAGCAAACAATCCCCCAGCCAAACCATCGAGACCGTCAGTAACACTGGTACTAAACATTGCCAGCATCACCGCCACAAAAAATGGAATAAACGTCCAACCCAGTACCAGCGACCCGTCAAAAGGAATATGTAAAACGTCCCAACCCAGTTTGTAATAAAACCACCAGGCGCCTACGAATCCAATAATAGCTACCAGTAACAGCCGATGGCGAAACCGAATACCGCCACCTTTTCCTTTTTCACCGAAACCCTTAACCACCAAAATGTCGTCCAGCAGTCCGATCAAAGAAGCGCTAATTAAAGTAAAAAGCGGCAACCATGTTTCCGCCCTATTTAAAAAATTTAAATTAGTAAACCAGGAACAAGTAGAAAAGATCGGACAAAAAATCATGAAAACAAAAGAAAAAATTAAAGTTGTTACCCAAACGAGTAATCCACCCATTCGCGGAACATTAGTTTCTTTGTCTTTATGCAACTGACTAAAAATAGGCGTAGCGCTACCGTCCGGCGCGACAGTCCGAACGGTTTTTTTCCAACATTTATATTTATACAAAAAATGAGTTAGTAACGGCGTCCATAGCATAGAAAAAACAAAAGCGGCAGTGGTCAGAACAACAATTTTTATCACCGGTAAATATTGCATAAAATAGTTTAAAAATTAAGCCATAATAAAAGACTGCCACCGATTAAAAGCAGCAGCTCGACCAAAATTGATACCGCGCCCAAGAAATATCCAAGTATCTGTTCGCGCTTATAAACAAAAAATAAGAGGCAAAAATTGGTTAGCAGCAAAAAGCTTCCTACCGCCGGCATAATATAAAGATTGTACCAACTTCCGAGTAAGTCGATGCCAAAATAAATATTATAGTGTAGAATAATCTGATCCGTCCCGGAATCGACAAATACAATAAAAATAATATAAAGCGCGAGATTTAAAATCAAAGAAAATAAAAACAGGAAAATTGCTATCTTATCCTGTAAATAAATAACTCTTAGTTGGGTCTTGAGATTTGACCAAAAAATAAATAGCTGGGAAATCATAAATACCCATTTATACCTTACAAAGACATTTTAACATAATTAACGGTTTTTACCAAATTTATTGAGAAGCTATCTTCCGCAGTTTACTTACTATTTTTGGAATAACTTTGACAAAATCATCAATATCTTTTTCTGTATTATATTTACCTAGGGTAATACGCAGACTACCATGTGCATCCAAGTGAGAAAGATCCAAGGCCAACAAAACGTGGGAGGCTAACAATGACCCCGAAGCACAAGCCGATCCAGTTGACACCGCAAAACCTTCCATGTCAAGCATTAAAAGAGCGCTTTCGCCTTCAATGTTTTTAAAACTAACATTCAAATTGCTGGGTACGCGTTGTTCTTCGTCTCCATTTAGCACGGCATTAAGTTTTTTTTCCTCTATTTTATGCCAAAGGGTATCACGTAGTTTTTTTATTTTTTCGTTATCTTTTTTATGCTTTTTATCGCCAAGAAGTTCTACTGCCTTGCCAAAACCAACAATGGCCGGAACATTGAGTGTGCCTGGTCGCAAACCGTACTCTTGATGACCGCCATACTGAAAAGCTTTTATTGGCGTACCACGGCGAACATACAAAGCGCCTATTCCCTTCGGACCATAAATTTTATGCCCAGACAAAGAAATCATGTCAACATGCAAATAATCCGCATTGCATGTTAAATAATTCGCTCCTTGCACGGCGTCAGTATGAAAATAAATCTTGTTATTTTTTCTTTTTTCATTTTCCTTTTCTATCATCTTTCCGATATCGCGAATTGGCTGGATTGTACCAATTTCATTATTAACATACATAACCGTTACTAAAACGGTATTATCTTTGAACAATTTTTTTATCGCTTCGACCGAAACCAATCCTTTTTTATCTACCTTAGCATAAGAAATTTCAGCCTTACCCTCTTTTTCCAGATTTTTACACACTTCCAAAACAGCCGGATGCTCAATATTGGAAGTGATAATATGGGGTTTTTCTAATTTACTTGCTTTAATAATGCCAATAATAGCAAGATTATCAGCTTCGCTTGCGCCAGAAGTAAAAATCACTTCTTGCGCGGAAGAACCAAAAAACAGCGCTAACGCATCACGCGAACGATCAACACCATTCACCGCATCTTGACCAAAAGTATGAAGCGACGAAGCATTACCAAAATTTTCCTTCATATACGGCAACATCGCCCTTAATACCTCGGGATCGATTGGTGTAGTTGCTGCATGATCAAAATATATTTTATTTTTTTGCACCATAAATAATAGCTACAAACCTTAAAATAATTTAAACCCCTTCTACTTTTTTTACCCCTTTTACTTTTTCTTTCAAAAAATTTTCAATACCTTGCTGAAGTGTTACTTGCGCCATAGAACAACCAACGCACATCCCTTGCAACTTCACCTTAACCAAACCTTTTTTTTCATCTACAGAAACTAGCTTAATATTACCGCCATGGGCTTGTAAACTAGGTCGCGCAACAGCTAAGGCAGCTTGAACGTATTTTTTAAAATCACTTGTCGGCAATTTTGACCCGGTTTTAGTTCTAACCTTTTTCGCAACCTTGTTTTTAATCATATAATTATTTTTTACTTTGATAATCCTTAACCGCTGCCTCCAGGGCTTCTTTAGCTAAAAAAGAACAATGAATTTTAGCCCTTGGCACGTCGCCACCAAGTTTTTTTATCAAATCTTTGTTAGTAACTTTTAAGGCGTCTTTTACGTCTCTCCCCTTTACTATCTCGGTTAAAACCGAAGAATTGGCAATCGCCGTTGCACAACCAAGTGTTTGAAATTTAATATTGGAAATAATTTCTTTACTTCCTTGTTTTTTTACCTTGAGATAAATTTTCATGATATCGCCGCAAATAGGATTTCCTGCCTCGCCGACACCGTCAGCATTTTTTATTTTTCCTTGATTGCGCGGATGAGTAAAGTGATCAATGATTGTTTTATTATATAACATATTAGTGGTTAGTGGTTAGACCCATAATTTTGGATCAGACCCTATATTAAGTCTTGCAGCTTTATTTTATTTAAAGTCTTATCGATTTCCCTATTTAGTCTCTGCCAAACTATTCTTGCCGAGCAGTCACTAGTTTTACAGACGTTATTTTCACTAGCGCAATAAAAAGGTGAAAGACTCCCCTCTATCGCTTCCAAAATTTTTTTTACAGAAATTCGTCGCGGATCCATGCTCAAGGCATAACCGCCATTAACACCTTTGACGCTTGAAATCAGTCCTCTGCTTTTCAGCCTAACTGCTAAACGCTCCAGATAACCAAGAGAAATTTTTTCTTCTCTAGCGATAAAAGACAAGGAAATACTCCCCTTACCGTAATTTCTTGCCAAACGAATCATCGTCCGTAAGCCATAGCTACTAGCCAAAGAAAATTTCATATTTTTGACAAAAGATAAATACCTACTTAATTGGTAGGTATTTATATACTAGCAGATGATAAAAACCTGTCAAGCGTTATAATAACTATTTGAGAAATTTGTTTATTTTATGTCTGATCAACCAAATCTTGCAGCCAAAATAAATATAAAGTACCGCCATACAAACCAGAAAAAAAGCCACTACTATTACCAGAGCAAACGGATAAAATAATGTGAAAATTGCAAAGGCAAAAAAGAAAATTCCCTGCAAGATAAAAAACCAAATCATCTCTAAAAGGACTGTTTTAAATCCCGACAAAAGGTCTTTCATAATTTTAAATTATTTATTAAATTTTATATTTTGATCATAACGCTATTCAAACTGAATGAGAAGCATTGCTTTTTTGCCATTAAGTACGTCTCCACCGTTCCAATCATGCACAGCGTTCAGCAAAACATCGTACTTATATTTATAACCCCCTCCTTTTCGCGTTCCTGGATCGTTAGTAATAAACTGATCGCGATCATAACCCCTAACCACCAACATATGATAAAGCGGTCCGGCACCGGTATAGTTGGGGTTATGCAACTCTTGACCAGCTAATGGCAAGACGATTAATCTGCCAGCGATTAACTCTTTTTTTATCCGATCAACCGTAACATCGACCACTACTTCTGTTTTTAAACCGAAATACTCTCTCGCCATAATAGCCGTTTCTTCAATAGTGGTTGACTCGACGAAACCAAAACGTTCTTTTTCCCAAGGTAATAATTTATTTATTTCTTGATCCATTATTTTTTCGTCCAGTGGTTTTTTCTGAAAAAAATTATTAACCATAATCAAAGATGCTTCTTCGCAAGCTTCTTCATGAACCGTGTCCCAATTGCCAAAAGGAGCTTGGCGAGAAAAAGCCATCTTCTGGTCAAATATCTCCGGCAGTCCAATTTCTTTTTCATCAGTATTAAAATCGGCTACTTTTTCCTCCACCATTTCAATACCGTCATCCACTGCCTCTTTTACGCTGTCTTTTATCTCTGTTAAAACTGGTCTGGGCTGCTCATCAACCTTTACTGCGGTATTGTTGTTAAAATCGGAAATATTAACACTTCGTTCTGAGTCGCAACCGGTCAAAACCAGCAAAAATAAGCAAAAAAACAAACAAATTAATCTTTTCATAACACCTTTATTATACTCGGTACATAGAACCTTGACAAGCAAAAAATAATAAGTTAAAATACAGCCACTTAATATTAATACCAAACTACTGACAGATGACTACTGCCAGTTACTAAAAAATATATGTCGCATAAAAAAGCTGGTGGCTCTACATCGCTTGGTCGAGATTCGGTAGCAAAAAGACTGGGCGTTAAACTATATGCCGGACAAAAAGCTAAGATTGGTTCTATTTTAGTACGTCAACGCGGCTCAAAATTCCGCGCTGGAGCTAATGTCAATAAAGGCGGCGATGACACTTTATTTGCCAAAATAACTGGAATCGTCAGATTTTACAGTCGCAAGACTCGCAGCTACGACGGCAAACTTAAAATGAGAAATTTTGTCACTGTTGATCCGGAAAAAAAATAATTTAAAAAATTCTTATTTTTTTAAAAAATCCCCTGTCAGGGGGTTTTTATTTTTTTCGTCTAGCAAATATTATACCCATACTCTTGTCAAAACGCGAAGGAAACACCTGCACGCCATAACCGCGCTGACGGATAATATTTTCTAGCCGCAAAAAATCATCTTTGCGTTTATTATGGTATTCAATAACCAGGGCTTCGATCTTTTTCCAATCGTCATCTTTTAATGAAGCAAGCAACTCGTGCTCCCCTCCTTCAATATCAATCTTCATTAAAAAAATTTTATCTATTTTATAAGAAACACAAAAATCCGCAAAAGAATAAACTTGTACTATATTTATCTTGCCATCAACTTTTTCTCCCGGCAAAGCCAGCCGATGATTATGACTATCCGTTGCTCTGACTAACTCACGTTTGCCGGTTTTTTCCGCCAGAGCCGCCTCGATTAAAGTAATATTTTTCCAACCGCCATCCTTCATCTGACGAGCAAAAAACTTAATATTTTCCCGCTCCGGTTCTAACGCATAAATTTTTACCTTCGGATTTAAAATACGAGCATAAAAACTAAAATAACCGCCGTGAGCTCCAACATCAACGACTGAATCAACGGCGGTTATAATCGCCTCTTCCGCGCAACGATATTCTTGATATTTATAGATTTCGTTAATTACGCTTTGGTCGGCGTCATCGCGATATTGCAAACCCACTAGTTGATTTTTAAATTTTACTTTGATCGGGTACATAAATATAAAGATTGCAAAAATTTTTTTATTTCTGGATATCTAACCTCAGCTAACTTTCTAGCGGTTTTGGTATGCGATTTCTTTCGTTTAAAGCTGTAATAACGTTTATCAATATATCGTAAAAAATCTTCGACTGCCGATTTTACCGTCACACCCCGCGAGCCATAAATCATAAAACCACGAGCAACGGATAATCTACTAAAACTAGCAAGCTCGTCAGCGTCACTCAAAATAGTTTCTTCCAAACTCATCGCCTGCCTATCTAGACTTATAATTAAGTCACTTACTCCTTTTATTTTCTTTCGAGGAAATACCTTAATCTTAATTAATGCTTTTCGAGCTATCTTAGCCCCATCGACGCCCTCCATCCCTTTTTCCTGAAAATTTGAAGCGTCATGAAACAAAGCGGCGGCGTAAAGAATGTCTTTATCACCGCCCTCATTTTTAATAATAGCAACAACATTATTTAAAACCTCCATCGCATGAGCAAAGTCATGAAATCTTTTATTTTTAGCGAGAGTCTTTTCTGCGCTTTGTTTTAATTCCAGCAATAAGCTTTGATTCATAATTCTTACTCTCAGCTTTTATCTCTTACTTAGCTATTTTTTTGAACAAACCCTAACAAATTCAACAAACAATGGATGCGGGGCCAACGGTCGTGATTTATACTCAGGATGAAACTGAGTGCCAATAAAAAATGGATGATCGGCAATTTCCACGGCTTCAACTAATTTTCCGTCCGGTGAGGTACCACAAACGATCAATCCTTTTTTTTCTAATATTTGACGGAATTTATTATTAAACTCGTAACGATGGCGATGACGTTCAGAAATAGATAATTTATTAGCATAAGCCTTGGCAATATGACTGTCTTTTTTTAGCTTGCACGGCCAGGCACCAAGACGAATCGTGCCGCCATACTGCCGTTTTTTGAGATACTCTTGTTGCTCCGGCATAATATGAATTACCGGATGCTCGGTCTTAGGATTAACTTCTTCCGAATTGGCGTCTTTAAAACCGCAAACGTTGCGAGAAAATTCAATCACCGCCATTTGCATGCCATAGCATAAACCAAAATATGGCACCTTTTTTTCGCGACAATATCGAATAGTGGCGATCTTTCCTTCGGCACCGCGCTTACCCCAGCCCTGAGGAACTATCACGCCGTCTAAACCGGCTAGAACTTCTTGCGGTCCACGATCTTCAATGTCCTTAGTACTCAGCCATTGCAATTTTGGCTTACAGTTGTTTACCCGACAAGCGTGTTTAATTGCTTCAATAACTGAAATATAAGAATCAGCCAAAACAAAATTTCCGGTGCTAAAATACTTACCAACGATTCCAATATTAACTTCTTTTTTAGCAGCTTTAACTTGATTGACCATTTTTTGCCAATCCTTTAGATCACGTTGACGCGCTTTAATACCAAAATGCTTAAGAATTTGATTACCGAAACCTTCTTTTTCAAAATTAAGCGGCACTTCGTATATAGAGTCAACGTCGGGAGCCGAAATAATATTGGTAGCTGGCACACCACAAAATACTGCCAACTTTTCTCGACGAGGCTTATCAACCGATACTGAAGCTCGAGCTAAAATAAAATCGGCTTGCAGACCAACCGAGTTGAGCGCGCGCGAAGCATGCTGTGTTGGCTTGGTTTTCATCTCGCCCAACTTGCCGGGAATCGGTAAATAGCTTACCAAAACTATGGCGATATCCTTGGGATTTTTTAGTTTCATCATGCGAACCGCTTCTAAAAACAAAATGTTTTCATACTCACCGACCGTACCACCAATCTCAATAATGGTAAAATCGGCTTTAGCTTTGGCTGCGGCTTTTTTTATACGGTCAATTACTTCTATTGGGATATGCGGCACTACCTGAACACAACGACCGTCATACTCCAAATTTCTTTCTCGGGCGATCACTGACTGATAAACACGCCCAGTGGTCATATAATTGATACGCAGAATGTCTTGATTTAAAAATCGTTCATAGTTGCCGATGTCTTGATCGGTCTCATCACCATCATCAGTTACAAATACTTCACCGTGCTCTATCGGATTCATTGTGCCAGCGTCAACATTAACATAAGGATCAATCTTGATCGCTGTCGTGCGAAAACCTTTACCTTGTAAAATCTTAGCAATCGAGGCAACGGAAATACCTTTGCCTACCCCGGACATCACACCGCCAACTACGAAAATAAATTTTTGCATAATATTTAAATTACTTATTACCTGTATCACTAATGACGCGCAGTTTAAATTTACCGCTGCCGCCGTCTTTTAAATTATAGCCAACGAAATAATCACCAACGGTTTTTATATGATCCGGTAAAATCAAGTCTTTAGCATTCAAAAAATATTCTTTCTCCGCCAAAGCGATGATTATCTGATTTTTATGAATCGAACCAAAAAGTTTTTTCTCGTCATTGGTCTTTACTTTTAATTCCAAGACTAGACCGCTTAATTTCTTAGCAATAGCTGAAGCGTTTTTGCCGGCTATCCTCTTTTGTTCTTCTTGTTTTTTTACTTTTTCCTGCCATTCATTAATTGCTTGCGGTGTAGCGACTATGGCCAGAGAACGATTTAATAAAAAATTTCGAGCATAACCGTCAGCTACCTCTTTGATTTCTCCAATACCGCCCAAACCATTAATCTGTTTGGTCAAAATAACTTTCATTTAAATAAATCATTCTTCTATTAAATAAACTACATCACCTTCTTTAGCAACCCCTTCTACCTTTAATCCGGCATCTTCACCAACCTGGACGACGTCTACTGGCTTGTGTTCCACCTGTATTGATTCTACCGCCTGCTCAAAATCAGTTTTCTCTCCCTTGATACGAATTTTATCACCGATCTTTAGCTCGCCGTCATCGATTTTAACAACCGCGACGTTGATATGGGGAAAATAATGGGTTATTTTACCGATAGCTTTTTCAGCGGCCATAAAATTTTGAATTATTTATTAAAATCATTTACTTTTAATAATTTCGATGGCTTTTTGCAATTGTGAATCTATATTATTTTTATAATCTTCTTCCGTCGGCACAACCTCAATATCAGGAATAATACCCTCTTTATCGATATCCCGATTATTGGGGGTGAGCCATTTGGCGATAGTCAATTTAATCGCCGAACCGTCAGAAATATTTTTGAATTCCTGAACCGACCCCTTACCAAAACTCTTTTCTCCAACCAGGGTGGCTATTTTATAATCCTGTAATGCCCCGGCTACTATTTCCGCGCCGGAAGCAGAACCTCCGTTAATCAATACTACTGTGGGGTAGCCTTTTAACCGACTCTTACCTTCTGCTCGATATTCGTTTTGTTTTGTACCATCAAACGATTCTTTGGCAACCACATTACCTTCGTCAATCCACTCGCTTGCCACACTAACAGCACCGTCAAAATACCCACCGGGATTATTACGCAAATCCAAAATTATTCCTTTAGGATTTTTGAGTAATATTTCGTTAATTGCTTTATTAAATAATTTTGTCGTATCATCATTAAAACTGTACATTTCTATATAAACAATATTACCTTCTTTTATACTCCAACGAACACTGTCAATACGAATTTCATCTCTGATAATTTCTATTTCCTTAGGACTATCCCAGCCTTCGCGGATAATCAACAAACTTACTTTCGTGCCTTTCGGTCCACGAATCATGCTTACCACCTCATCTAAAGCAAGCGACGCTGTCATTTTTCCGTCAACCGCCATTATTTTATCTCCCGATTTTAGACCAGCCTTATTTGCCGGTGAATCGGCTAACGGAGAAACTATAACTACCTGATTATTTTTTATTCCCAGCTCCGCGCCGATACCCTCAAACGTTCCCCGCATTTCATCTTCAAACTCTTTTACTTCTTTGGGATCAAAAAACATCGAATGCTGATCACCCAAGGAATCCACTACTCCGCGCAAAGCGCCATAAAACATCTGCGTGTCTAACACCTTGTCTTTATAAAGATAATCACTTTTTATCGTCTTCCAAATTTCGTCTAAAATCTGAAAATTAACATTTTTCACTAAATAAGAATTGTCTTTATTATCTTGCAAAAAATTGTTTACCCTTCCTTGCTCCGAACCTTTTTCTATTCTTCCAACGGTTAATCCGCCGATAAAACTTAAACAAACCAAAATTACCACTATATAAACAACAAAATATTTCTGAAAAATATTTTTCATAATAATATTTATTCCTCTGTTTTTTTAATATTAACGCCGATACGAATCAACCTTTCAACAATCTTCTCGTAACCACGTTCGATTTGATAAATATTGTCTATCTCCGTAGTCCCTTCGGCAATCATACCAGCAATAACCATAGTAATACCGGCACGCAAATCGGGACTAACCAGTTTTTTCGCGTAAAGTTTAGTCGGACCACTAACAACCACCCGATGCGGATCGCACATAATAATATTTGCACCCATTTGCGTTAACATATCGGTAAAAAGTAACCGACGATCATAAATAGTTTCATGAATCAAACTTAGCCCCTGACATTGAGTAGCTAAAACAACATATGGTGATTGCAGGTCGGTAGCAAACCCTGGATATTCATGAGTTTGCATACTACAAGCTTTGAGCGGACCCTTAGTAGAATGAACAACAACATAATCATGACCTAACTCATAATTTACCCCGATCTTATCAAACAGCGGCCACAACGCTCCTACGTGTTCCGGATTGCAATCAGTGATTTTTAATTTATTATTTAAAACCGCAGCCATAATAGCGAAGGTGCCGGTTTCGATCCTGTCTGGTATAACCCTATATTCTCCCCCGCGCAAACCGTCTACCCCCTCGATAGTAATAGTCGGTGTACCAGCGCCGGATATTTTAGCGCCACAACTATTCAAAAAATCGGCAAGTGCTGTTATCTCCGGCTCTAGAGCACAATTTTTTAACACCGTCGTGCCCTTTGCTAGTACAGCGGTCATCATTATGCTCTCAGTACCGGTAACAGTAACTTTAGAGAAAAAATATTGCGTACCAAAAATATTTTTTGCAAATAAATGATAAAATTTATCTTCAGTCTTTAGTTCAACTCCCATTTTAGAAAAACCATCTAAAAATAAATCGATGGGTCGACCGCCGGCACCAATTACACAACCACCGGGATGAGGAAAGCGAGCCTGCCCGGCACGCGCCAGTAGCGGACCGACAAACATTATGGAAGAACGAAACTTTTTTACTATTTCTGGGTTTAAATCTGTTTTGTTTATATTACTTGCATCTACCTCATAAACGCCATTGCCTAAATTGTTTACCAGTGCACCAATATCTTTAAGCAGCTCTTCGCAACGGTGCACATCTTCAATATCGGGAACGTTGGTAATTCTAATTTTTTCTTTAAATAAAATAGCGGCGGGAAAAATTTTTAAAGCCGCGTTTTTAGCGCCGCCGACCTTAATTTCTCCGCCTATTTTTGCGCCACCACTGATAATAAATTTTGGCATAAAAAAAGAAGCTAATTCTTGTATAGATTATACCCCACTCTCGCCCTCTGAGGCAAATGGCATTATTTATGGCTTAATTTTAAACACTTATTGATAAAATTGCCACTACTAAGAAAATAAACTATAATAAAATCACAAAAAACACTGCTTATGCTATCTTTAAGAACCAGGAGATTTATTGCCATCATTTTTGTCGCGGTCTTTCTTATCGTCGCCCCGATTTTGATCTTTTACACGGCGGGATATCGTTATAATTTCAAAAAAAATGACATCCAAAAAGTTGGCTCGATTTCCGTCCAACCATCTCCAACGACTGCTAAAATTTATCTTAACAACGAACTGCGAACAGAGTCGCGTTCAGACAACACGCTGCGTATCATGAATCTTCTTCCCGGAAAATATAAAATAGCTATTAGTGCCGACGGTTATTATTCATGGGAGAAAGAAATAGAAGTTTTTAGCAGTGTCAACACTTTTATCAACAAAGTGGTGCTTTTTAAAAAAGAAAAGGCTGTAAACATTTTTGAAGAACCAACCAGTCAGTTACTACCATCACCAGATAATAAAAAATTTGCTTATATCACTGATAACAACTTATTTGCTTTTAATATTAACAATTTGCAAAACACTCCTCTTGAAGAAAAAACAAAAATATTACAACTATCATCATGGTCTATTAGCTCTACTCAATTTATTGCTCAAGACGTAGAAAAAAATTTTATTATTTACAACTTTGATAACCCTGATAAAAAACTATTGCCAGGCGGAATCATCAACAAAAAGATCGACCATCTAAAATGGTCTGACCAAGTCGACTATCTGCTTTACGCCAGCTCTGGCAACAATCTTTATCAGATAAACACTTTAACAAAAGAAAGTCGCCTTCTCTATACCAAGAAACCAGATATTGAAAATTATTACGGCAAAGATTTTTTATATTTAAATAATGAAATTTACTACGCTCACCGGTCAGAACAAGGAAATTGGCTGGAAAAAATCAGCCTGGATCAAGGAATAAGCCAGACCAATCCGACTAAGCTTTTAAAGTTAGACTCCATGGCGGATTTCGATTTCCGTCAAAATCAAAACGGAACCATATCCCTTATTGATAGGGAAAAACAAAAATTTTATCTGATTAATAATAATTTTAATCAAATATTACTTTTTGGAGAAGCAAAAAATTTTTCCTGGTCAACAAACCAAAAAACCCTCTTATATAACAACGATTTTGAAATCTGGATATATGATTACGAAAAAAACACCAATCAGTTGGTTGACCGCTATGGTCAGATTATTAATCAAACCTCATTTATACCAAATACTGATTATATTATTACTACTACTGATAATGCTGTAAAAATTATCGAGCTGGACGCCCGCGACAAAAGAAACTCTATAGACATTGCTAACGGTGAAAAAATCAAGAATTTTCTGGTTACACCAAAAGGAAATAAAATATTTTATAACGGAAAACTTGATAGCAAAGAAGGCATATTCGAAATAACCATCCAAGAATAAATAACAAATTCAAATTAAAAAGAACCGAATATTTTTTCCGGCTCTTTTTTTATCCGATTAATCTTTTGCTTTTTGTGCCATAAAATTTCCAGCAGCCAAAAGCGAATCAAAAGTACCGGCGTCAAAATATCCGCCTTCAATAAATCGAACATCGAGCTCACCTAAATCCAAATAAGCATTATGCAAATCGGTAATCTCAATTTCACCACGCGCTGATGGTTTAACGTTTTTAGCAAACTCTATAACTCGGTTGTCATAAACATAAGCACCAACAATAGCATAATCAGAAATCCATTCTTTTGGTTTTTCCACAATTTTCATAACCTGATTATCTTGACTAAAAACCGCCACACCAAACCGTTCTGGATCATTAACTTTTTTGCAAAAAATCCGGCCACCGGATTCAAAACTGGCAATATCTTTGGCTAGATCGTCTTCAAAAATATTATCGCCAAGTATCATAGTAACATTATCATCGCCAATAAACTTTTCACCGATAATAAACGCGTCGGCAAGTCCCCGTGGCTCTTCTTGTATCTCGTAACTAAATCTCACGTCCTCACCAAACTCTTTGCCCGAACCAAGCAAATGCAAAAATTGCCCGGCATTGTCTGGGGAAATAATGATCAAAATATCCTTAATTCCCGCTCGGAGCAGTGTTTCCAACGGATAATAAATCATCGGTTTATTATAAATCGGCAAAAGCTGCTTGGAAGTCACCTTGGTTAACGGGCGTAACCGAGTTGCCTTGCCGCCAGCAAGAATAATACCTTTCATAGATGCTATTTTTAAATAAATTAAATTAATCGTTTTTTTTCTATATACTATTGGCACACTAGCATTATCTCGTTACCACTTTCAATTTCTGCTTCGCCACTTCAATCTCAATCGGACTTCCCGCTTGCCAACCCTCACCGTCAACCTGCAACAAAATATTTTTATCATAATTTATTTGCAATCTTTTAAATTTATAATAATCCAACCGTTTTTCCCAATTAAATTTTCTGCCGATTAGCCGCCCAAGCATTCGAACGTAATCTATTGGCTTAACCGGTCGCACTACGGCTAATGAAAAACAACCATCGTTGTAAGAGATATCCGGACCAAGTTCAAAACCAAGAAACTTGCCAAAGTTCATAATAAAAACAGTTTTAGCATGATGTTGTACGCGCTGACCGTCGATAGTAAACGAAAAATTAGTTTCCCGTAAATGAAACAAACCATGCCAAGCGGAAATAGTATAGGCAAAAAAACCAAATAATCTTTTCCAGGCACGCTTGGTATTTTTTATTACCCAAGCGTCATACCCCAGACCGGCGGCAATTATAAAATACTTTTCTTTATTTATCAGCCCGACATCAATCGTTTCTGTCTCCCCGGTTAAGGCTAGATCAAGAGCTAGTCCGACGTTACTTGGAATTTTAAAACTTTTAGCGAGTAGATTGGCGCTACCCACCGGCACCACGCCCAAAACCAAATCGTAGTTATTTTTCAAAATCCAGTTTACCGTTTGGTGCACCGTGCCGTCACCGCCAAAAACAACTACTCGATTGTAAATTTTGCCGTCAATTTTTTCCAGATAGTCCCCATTTTTATTCGTCTCCACCCAATCATAATCAAAATTTTGCAAAATCCGTCGGGCAGTGCGCACGACTTTTCTTTTTTTGCCAGCGACCGAATTGTGGATGACTAATATTTTCATAACAAACTACTTTCCATACTGCTTTTTATAATACTTCTGATACTCGCCTGATTTAACTCGCCGCCACCATTTTTCGTTTTTTACATACCAGTCAACAGTTTTCTTCAGGCAAGTATTAAAATCATACCGTGGTTTGTAGCCTAACTCCTTTTTAGCTTTTGACCAATCAATAGCATAGCGACGATCGTGACCAGGACGGTCTTTGACAAAAACAATACTGCTTTCGTCTTTACCCAAAATCTTTAATAATTTTTTTATTAGTTCCAAATTATTCACGTCTTGGGTCATACCGCCAATACAATAAGTTTGCCCTACTTTGCCTTTTTTCAAAATCAAATCAATCGCCCGACAATGATCTTCGACATATAGCCAGTCACGAACATATTTACCATCACCGTAAACCGGCACCGGTTTTCCTTCCATTAAATTAGTAATGGCTAGAGAAATCAGCTTTTCCGGAAACATATAGGGGCCGTAATTATTGGCACAATTGGAAATAGTAATCGGCAAACCAAAAGTATCGGCGTAAGCGCGAACCAGATGATCTGACGCAGCCTTAGCCGCAGAATAAGGACTATGCGGGTTGTAAGGCGTTTTTTCACTAAACTTTTCTTTACTGCCAAGCTTTAGCGCACCAAACACTTCATCGGTAGAAACATGGTGAAATCTTTTTATTTTGTGTTTGAGAGCGGCATCGAGTAACACTTGAGTACCGATAACATTGGTCGTAACAAAAACTGCTGGACCAAGTATTGATCGGTCAACGTGAGTTTCGGCAGCAAAATGCACTACGA
The DNA here is from genome assembly GCA_041653535.1 of Patescibacteria group bacterium. NCBI lineage: Bacteria > Patescibacteria group bacterium. Next base: position 27,165 of record JBAZFH010000003.1, on the reverse strand, counting down.
TATCAGCGCCGGCCATAGCCTTGTTTACCGCCACCGGGTCAGTGATGTCGCCTTTGATAAATTTATAATTTTTATTTTTTTCAACCGTTTTTAGGTTTTCCAAATTGCCGGCATAAGTTAATTTATCAAAATTAACGATCTTGTCTTTGGGGTATTTCTTAGCCCAATAGAGAATAAAATTGGAGCCGATAAACCCAGCGCCGCCGGTAATAAATAGTTTCATATTATCTACTATTATCTTTTATTATTTTGTCTAAGATTGTAAAAACTTTTTCGTTACCACAAAAATCTTTACCTTGTAATGATTTTTTAAACTCCGGTAGCCGTGACAAAAATTCTCTAACGTTTTCGACCGTCAGCTCATCAACAGTCAGACCGTAGTTTTTTTCTTTAATCTCCAGGGCATTAACTATCTGCTCAAACTGACCAGCCATCGGCACAACCAGAAACGGTTTTTGTAAAAACATCGCTTCGCTAACCAAAGTAAAGCCAGCGTTGCCAATTATCGCGTGACAAGCCGCCAAGTCTTTTACCATATTTTCCGTAGAAAATAAACGCAGTTCCACATTCCCCTCTTTGCCTTCACGATTTAAACCATATAAAATAAAATTGTGCTCTGGTATTTTATTTAATACCTGTATCGCCCGATCGGCGTAACGCTCCCACATGTAAACCAAAATTTTATTCCCATCGGTCGGCTGGGCGCGTACTATCTCTTTGCGTAAAATCGGTGGTGTCAAAAAAACATTATTTTTTTCTTTTTTTAACTTGCAACCGGCAAAATCCAAAATAATATAATAATCGGCTTTCACGATAAAAGATTTAATCGCAGCTTTGGCACGAAAAATTTCGTCACGATAGCCTTTTGATAATTTGAGTGGGCAAAAAATTATCCGCTGTTGGTTGTCTATACTAACAAGCGGCAAGCGATAAATATTAGCAATATAGTGCGCAAAAGGTTCGAAGTCGGTGACTACTATTTGCGGCTTAAACTCATTGATGATTTTTCGTAACCTCCTGGTATTCTGCAAAAAATAAACCGGCATTTTTTCCACCCATCGCAAAAATGTTGGTATCCAAAGCATCATTCCGTTTTTATCCAAAACAAAATCAAATCCTTTTAACTCATAAACTCGCGGATAGCGAGTTTTGAAAAAATCATAAGCTTTGTGGTTGGCGGTGATAATTACTTCATGCCCTTCGGAACACAGATGCTCTATTACCACCAAACTACGCATCGCATGCCCCATGCCAACACCTTGGACTGAGTACAAAATTCTAGCCATAAAGCTATATGCCGTAACTAAATAAACTGATTAAGGCAAAAATAATAGCAAAAATCAAAGTAGTCTGAGAATAGTAAAACATCATCGGATTTCCCGTGCATAATCCCAAAAGTAAAATCGCCACTCCCGCCACCTGCAAAATCATCTTTATTTTGCCCCAAACATTTACTTTTTCTTTTTTGCCGTACTTATGACGAAGATACCAGCCAACCAAAAACAATGATTCCAGGATTATAATTGCTAGAGAAATAAAAACATTTATATGTTTAAGCATTAAAACAAAAATTGTTGAACTGATTAATATTTTGTCCGCTATCGGATCTAAAACCGTTCCTCTCTCAGTGATTTGATCCCTGGTTCTAGCCAGTGATCCATCGATCGCATCGGTAAAAGCAACCAACAAAAAAGAAACTAAAGCTGCCCGATAGTCAGAAACTAAAATAAAATAAATAACAAGCGGCGTAAAAACAAAACGTAAATAAGTAAAATGGTTCGGACGCAAAAATTTTGGAATCAAAAGCAAGACCGTATATTTCATTATCTTGTCATGCGGCTGAAGTTTTGGTTTGAAGAGTTCCATATAGTATTAGCTATATTAAATTTTAAAAGGAGAATTAACATCTTGTTCCCAACGAATTTCGTCTATATCTTCCTTTTTACCTTCACCTTTATATAATTTATCTGGCATATTTATCACCCAACCAGCAATTGCAGATGAACACTTATAACCATGTACTACACCAGCCGGAACTATCACTGCCGCTGGATTATTTTCGCCAAACTCCTCTTCATACTTTTCGCCATAGGTTTGGCTATCTTTTCTATTATCCCATAAGTGCAAACGAAACGACCCCGGTCCAACAAAGACGAAAAGATCTGCTTGGGCTCGGTGTTCGTGTGGACCACGAACAACACCGGGATTGGTCACAGAGATATAGGACATAGCTGGTTTGAAATCAAATTCATCAGAACGATAAATCTCACCAAGCCATCCTCTATTATCATTATAGCGAGTTATTTTTTTTATTACTACTCCGTCAATCATATTGATTAGTAACTAGGAACTAGTGGCTAGCAGCTAGCGACTAGACTATTTTTGTTAGATCGCCGTTTAAAATAACGGGCTTCATCGCTTCTATCTCGTCAGCATAACTCATCCCAATAGGAATCGAATTGAGTAAAAAAATTTTTTTTATCCAAAACATGGGCGAACGCCATTTCAATTAAACTGTTTCCACCAACATAATTTTCGGTTCCATTTTTACTTTCATTAACCACTAAAATCGCATCTGCTTGTCTAATCTCATTATAATATCTTTTAATCACGTCCAGTTCTAGTTTTTCCCATTTGTTTTCCACTGTCATTTCGTTGTTGGCATACTTATCAACGTTAGCCGGCAAGACCACTTCTTGTCCCGCTGTAGTTAAAAAATCTCTTACCTCCATCATTTTAGTCGCAAAAACCATGCTGCCGCAAATAGCTATTTTCATATCAATTTTTATTCATCAACGTATAAATAATACCAATAATTACCGTCCAAAGCAAAAAAATATTCATGTCTAAATAATTAGTCACAAAACCCGGTTTAATTGTTTCACTGACGACACAAACAGCCCAAGACACGGCGCTGACAGAGAAGACGTCATACAAAATTTTTAAAAACGTCACTTTCATATCCCTTAGTTAAAAATCTTTGCTTTTAATTTTTGCCAAAAGATACCCAATGTCATCGGCTCCCTTTGGGATAGCATTTTTATCTCGCTGATATCAACCGTTCGACCGCTCCCTCTTATCCCTGGTAAAGAAACCATAAACTGATATTTTTGAAAGGCAAACCTCTTAGCCGACATGTCGAAATCAACGCTACCCAAATACCAACCGTCGCCCAGGTCTTCTACTTGAAAAAAATCTTTGGCTTCAAAATTCCACTGGTCTTTGTTGTTAAAAGCAGCCAGACGAACAGTTTGTCCGGCTGTCGGTCGAAACTTAGCCCAAAAAGTGATTGTGGAAAATTTGCGTGGCAGCCTAACATCAAAATAAATCGGATCGTCAAACATAGTTTGATAGTAGTCGCTAGACTCTTTTTTAACCTCGCTTATTCTCGCCTTTGGCGCTAATGGCATAACAAAAGGAGATGGCTCTGAAAAATTATAAGCAGCTTCAAGCCTGCCGCTTACCACCAAATCCTGGCAAACCAAAAAAATAAAAAATATGACCGGAACCAGTATCAATATAATTTTAAACACTTTGTACCAACGTGGCATAATATGGCTTTTAATTTTATAACTTTATTCCGCCAGAGGCGCCTGCCTGTCCAGTAGGCAGGGATCCGCCTTGGGCGGAAACTTTCAGCTTATACAGCTCATCCCCACCATTTAGCGTCCCTTGCCTTTCGAGCACTAAGCCCAATTGCTTAATATTATCATTTAAATACTGCAGATTTTCTGCCGTTAAGTTGTTGTGCGAATAGTAATAAACGTCATTAGAACTAACGACGCTGCTAAGACGCTCGAAAACACCAAAATCGCCCATAAATTTCACTACTTTAAACTCCGGCCAAAAAACCTTGTCGCTGCGATCGCTGACAATTAAAACCTTGTCTCTGGACGAAAATTGCTGCTGCGCTGCCAAATTTGTTTTCTGATACTGATTAATATTTTGCACTACCGATATCAGGCCTTCTTCTGAAGTTAAAACAAGTTGAGCTGACAAAGAAACTATGATTCCAAAAAATAATATCCCGACTAAAATTTTCGACCACTTTTGTTTTAACCAATCTAGTAAATAATTGATAGCATAAGCAACAAACGGCACGGCAAAAACAACAATCGGTAACCAGTAACGCAAATAAGAAGTACCAATAGTATAATGCCCGGAAATATTGTCTTTTATTGCCCAGCTGCCATAATAAACAGTCAACCAATCGCTTAGAACAACAAAAATAATCAGATAAAACCATTTTTTAACATCATACTGACGGACTAAATCACGTACCGAAAAAACCAAACCAACTATCATGGGAATAAAATACCACCAGAGCATTTGCACTTGATAGTTCCACCAATTGATCAGAGCGGTTCGTGGATGAAAACCAAATGGTAAAACACTAATACTGTTTCCGGTAATAAAAGCAGTAGTGTCCACGGGAGCAGCAAGAGAGGAATACCCGGTAACAAAATACCCGCCATAGATATCTTTATTAATAAACAAAACTACCAAAAGCGGCGCGGCGGTAAAAACTAAAAATAAAATCATAGCTAGCCCATTTATCTGCTTACGATAAACGACAGCAAGTGCCAAGATAATTGTTGCCAACCAAAAAATTTCGGCCGTTCTAGCAGCCAGCGCCAATCCAAAGAATAATCCGCCCAAAACGTAACGCCAATAAATATTTTTACTGCAACAAAAAACCAACCAAGCACTAATCAATAATAAACTAACAAACAAAACGTTCGGCAATAACCCTCGGCTAGCGTAATACCACCAAACCGGATTTACAAATAGTAAAATGCTGGAAATTATCGCGACACGACTACTGCTAAATATTTTTTTCACTAAACCATAAAAACACCAAACGGCTGCTACGGCAAATATTGAAGTAAAAAATTTTATTGCCGTTGGTGTGAATACTTTGCCCAAAAAACCATAAACTAGCGGCAAACCCAAAAAACCACCGGGAACAACCTCTCCTGTATTATTAACATTGTCGCTACGTAAATGCACTGCATTACCGGTCTCCCTATTCTCTAAAACCAAACTTGCCAAACGATTGCCGAAGGCGACTCTCTCTGACCAGTAAAAATTAGCCGCTTCATCGGGCGAATTAAAACGCTCCGGCGTAAAAAATGAAACACAGCTATACACCAGCAAAAAAAATATGCCCAAAATTAGCAAAATTATTTGGTGACTGTGGATTTTTTTCATGCTATAATTATAGCAAAATTAAGCCAAAAAATGTACAATAAAAACACTATGCTTTTCACATCCACTTTTATCTCGTTAATCGTCATTGCTAACATATTAACCTGGAAATCTCTAACGATTGGCATAATCTTTGGCTTCACCTATTTATTCTGGAACGGTTATCTATTAGGCAAGGCGTTTTTTAAAAGAGAACAGCTAGCAATACAACTGTTAGTTGGTTCTTTTCTGATTTTAGCAGTTATTTCCCTACTAGGAACGGCAGCATACTACCCGTACAAACTAACAAACCAAATAACTGCCATTATTCTATTTATCATCCCTCTTATAATTAATGCCATCCAAAAAGCGATATCTCAACAAACCAACAAACTACCGATCCCAGCAATAGCTGTCTGGCTAAGAGAAGCCGCAAAATACTCTCTAAAAATTAAAGGGTTTCTCTGGCGTTTTTCTTTAGAAAGAAAAACCGAATTAAAAAAATTTTCAGTCTATTGCCTACTCTTAACCACTTATACCGGACTGATGATTTACTGTTGGTTAATCGTTTATCTCAACATCACCGATCAGGCTATTAATAGTCTCTGGCAAGTACTCCCGCTAAAATTTTTAGCTGGCTACTTCCTTTGCACCCTAGTCCTGATTATAATAACTACAACAAAAAAACAAAGAGGGCTAAATCTAATGCTTGTTCGCTCCCATGCCTTTTTAACTGTAGGATTGGCTTTATTTATTTATCAAATTGGTTACGGCTTTGATCCTTTTATTCATCAAGCGGCAGAGAAAGTTATCAGCGTCACCGGAATTATTTTGCCAAAGACGGTTTATTACATTGGTCAATATTCACTTGTAGTAAACCTTTCCCGCCTACTGCAACTGCCCACCTCTGTTGTAGATGCTTTTTTACTACCATTACTTTTTTCCGCATTTATTCCAACATTTATCTACCTGGTCTACCGTAAAGTCACAGGAGAAAATCTAACCGTTATTGATCCTGACCATGAAGAAATAAGGCAACGCAGTATATATTACTTCTTACCATTAGTAATTCTACTTTTCCCTTTAGCAGATTTTATTGCCACTACACCACAAGGATTGGCTAATTTTTTTGCTTTGATTATTATTATCGGTAGCTCGCTATTAATTAGTAAAAATGTCGACCACAGCTTTAGTTATCTGCTACTATTTTTATCTTTTGTAACAGTAGCTATTCATCCCCTAACAGGCATTCCCATTCTCTTTTTTTCTATTATCTTATTTTTTTCCACCTATCGTTTTCAACACAACTACTGGCGCAAAGTTGTTATAATTTTTATCATTTTAGCATCATTAATATCGCTACCTGGAGCTTTTTTTATTCAAAACTTTTCCTCACCTCATATTATTAACAACTTGACACTGGAAAAGATTAATTGGACTGAAATAAAAAATGCTTTCTCCGTTCTTGCACCTTCTTTTGATAACAAGTTTCGTCTACTTGACGACTATTTCCATTTTTTCGGCGATAATGTTAAATGGCTGACTATCGTCTTCGGTGCAATCGGCTACTACCTGATCAATAAGAAAAAAGATGATAATAAAGAAAGTAAATACTATCTTTACCCGTTATTCTTCCTACTTTTGCTTGCAGATTATTTTTCACTTAGGATATTTATCGACTGGCAATCAGTAATAAATTATGAACAAAACGACTATGCTTTGCGACTTTTCAATTTATCTTTTTATTTCCTTTTTCCACTAGCGCTTTATTCATTCTACGAACTCACTCATAAAATTTTACGCCAAAAGATGTTAGTCAAAATATTTTTTGGCATCATATTTGCCCTATTAATCACCGCCAATCTTTATTTGTCTTATCCGCACAGCGACGCCTACCAAATCAGCCATTTTTACTCAACTTCTAGATCAGATATTCTCGCCGTTAGTTATATGGAACAAAATACTACCGGAAATTATATTGTCTTAGCCAACCAGTCAACATCAGCTGCGGTCTTAAAAATTTTTGGCTTCAAAAAATATTATAAAACAACAAAAGGAGAAATATTTTACTATCCTATTCCTACTTCCGGACCACTTTATAAAATTTATCTGGAAATGGTTTATGGCGAACCAACCAGAAAAAAAATGATTCAAGCAATGGATACGGTTGGGGTTAACCAAGGATATTTTGTAATCAATAAATATTGGAATGATTTTGACAAAATAACTTCCGAAATAATGACTCAAGCCGATAGCTGGCAAGAGATAGATAATGGCAATGTTCATATCTTTTACTTCAAAAGATAATTGTAACAATTTCAAAAGACCCGCTTAATTAGCGGGTCTTTTTATTATCTATTTTTTTATTTTTTTTCTAATAAACGCTGGTATCTCACCCTCTTCGTCTTCTTCCCATTTTGGCTCATCTATTGTCTTTTTGCCAAATAATCTGGTTTTTTCGCCATCTTCCTCATCTTCTTTTTCATATTCTTCCTCCTCTTTTTTGCGAGCCACAAATTTACTTGGTTTATAGCTGTTTACTTGAGTCAAAGACTCGCTGGATTTCTTATTTTTTTCAAATCCAGTAGCCACAACTGTAATTTTAATATCGTCGCCCAAATCCTCGTTGATAATAGCTCCAAAAATAACCTTGGCGTCAGGATCAGCTGAATTAGTAATAATTTTCGCTGCTTCGCTAACTTCATGCATTGAAAGATTGCTTGACCCGGCAATAGTAAATAATATACCTTTAGCACCCTCTATAGAGAGTTCGAGTAGCGGCGAAGCAATAGCTGATTTAGCCGCTTCAACAGCACGATTTTCGCCTTTGCTCTGACCAATACCCATAAGAGCCGAACCGCTATCTTTCATAATCGCCTTCACGTCAGCAAAGTCAACATTGATAAGACCAGGAACAGTAATTAGCTCGGATATTCCCTGCACACCCTGACGTAAAACATCGTCAACAATATTAAAAGCATCGAGCAGCAAAGTTTTTTTATCAATAATTTGTAAAAGTCGATCGTTAGGAATGGTAATGATGGTATCAACTCTGGCAGCCAGCTCTTCTAATCCTCTTTCTGCTATTGCCCGCCGTTGCGCTCCTTCAAAAGCAAAAGGTTTGGTTACTACGGCAACCGTTAACGCTCCGGTGTCGCGACATATTTCAGCAATCACCGGCGCTGCGCCAGTACCAGTACCTCCGCCAAGCCCGCAAGTAATAAACACCATATCAGCATCGCGCACGGCATCACGAATATCGTTTTGATTCTCTTCTGCTGCTGACCTCCCTAAATCAGGATCCATGCCCGCCCCCAATCCACGAGTGACTGATTTGCCAACATGAATTTTATGCGGTGCTTGACAATAATAAAGAGCCTGCACATCGGTATTGACGGCAATAAACTCCACTCCTTTGATTTTAGCGGCAATCATTCGATTAAGTGCAGAACCGCCAGAACCTCCGACGCCCAACACCTTAATCTTTGCGAAAGTTTCAATATCTGGTTTGACTTCAGCCATAAAATTGCATGAACACTATTATTACTCAATTTATCAACAGTCTTTAAAACTAGTAATATTATATCATAAAAAACTAAAAGAAAAAAACCTAGGGCATTATATCCCTAAACCAACCACGAATTTTCTCCCTAACTTGAGAAACACTGCCACCAAAACGAGAAAAAGAAAACCCTTTTTTTTGTCCTTTTGTCAATTGATCACCCCATGCCACCAAACCAACAGCGGTTAAAAATCCCAGATCTTGGACCTTATCAATAGCGGCAGTCAAATTTTGAGCAAAGCCTAAACAAGCCGGTAATCTCAATTTTCTTTTTGCCACATCCACTATTCCCGGCAGCTTAGCTCCACCGCCGATTAAAACTACACCTGCCGGTAAACTGCCGGAACGATCAACCTTTTTTAACTCAACATCAATTTTTTCAAAAATTTCTTCCACCCTTGCTTCAATAATTTCAGCAACATACTTGCGAGAAGCTATGGCATCGGCTTCATTAAGCGTTGAATCAAAATCAGCTAAATTGATTTCTTCTTTTTTAGTAACATCTTTAGCAAGCGCAGTACCATAATCTATTTTTATTTTTTCCGCAGTATCGATGGAAACCCGTAGCATAATAGCCAAATCCTTAGTAATATCTTCTGATCCGCGCGGTAAAATACTGGTATGAAGCACATTCCCCTCTTCAAAGACGATAATACTGGTGGTTGCCGCGCCGATATTGACCAAAACAACGCCTAAATCTTTTTGACGATTAGTTAACACTGCTTCTGAAGAAGCTAAAATAGATAAGACTAAATCGTCTATATCTAAACCGGTACGATAAACACATTTGGTTAATATTTTAATCTGCGGGGACAATCCTTGAATAATCTGCGAATCAACCTCCAAACGAATTCCACTCATTCCAACCGGATCTTTAATATTAGTTTGACCGTCAATGGTAAAACTTTTGGGAATAACATGTAGTATTTCATAATTAGACGGCGTTGCCACTGTTCTCGCTGCCTCAATAGCTCTATCGACATCATCTTCGCTTATTTCACCATCACTGCGAGAAACCGCTACTACTCCTTTTGATTCCTGACACAAAATATGGCTTCCGGAAATACCAACCCAAGCACTTTCTATTTTTACACCAGCGATTTTTTCGGTTTTCTCCAAACAACGAGAAATACTATTTACCGCCTCCTCAATACTGACTACCGTACCTTTGGTGATGCCTTCTGCCGGCACTTCAGCCGCAGCAATAATATTCAATTTTTGTTCAGGAGATCGCTGACCCACCACCATTCTGACAGCAGACGAGCCTATATCGAGCCCCGCAATGATTTCTTCGTGATTCATAATAATATAAATTTAATTTACAAACCAATTTTTTGTAAAATAGTTTTTTGTTGTTTATCAAAAAATCTTTCATCTTTGACGCTTTTTTCATGATCATAGCCAAATAGATGGACTAATCCATGGATAAGTAATAAGGCAAACTCTTTTTTTATTGAGTTTCCATTTTTTACAGCTTGACGCTTTATCTGGGGATAACAAATAAATATCTCGCCCAAATAGTCTTCAGTTGAACCAACAAAATTTTTATCTAAATATTCAAAGCTTAAAACGTCTGTAATTTTATCTTTTTTGCGATAGGTTTTGTTTAGTTTACGAATCACCGCATCGCCAACTAATACCAAAGAGACACAACGTTCTTTCTTTAAAACCAAAGAACGACTAACCGCTGAAGCAACTTTTTCCACTAATCTTTTATCAATTTTGACTCCGACAACTTTATTGTTAATATCAATGTTAATCATTCTAACCTCCGATTTCTTGCATAATACTGCCCGCCATCATTTCAAAAGTAGTTTTATAATTAACTTCATTCTCTGAATTCGGCTGATAAACTAGGGAATATATTATATTTATTCCAGACTTTTTAGTGTAAATTGCTAAACCGTTCAAACTGGTAATTACCTGATCACCGTTTGGTAAAACTCGCAAAGGAATATTAACCTGCTTATTATCTACATTCTGTCGATACCATTCTTCAAGCGAAGTCTGCCCGTCAATAACCGAAAGATTAATTGTTTCATTATCGGCAGAAGAAAATATTATTCTATCTTCGCGTACTCCGGAAATAGAATAAGTCCATTTGGCGGGATATAAAATAGCAAAGGAAAAACGCTGACTAAAATATTTTTTTATCTGCGAAGAATCGGTAATCTTTTTATTAATTAACATTGGATCATAACCGCCAGCCACTTCTTGACCGTCTAAATAACTATCCAAATCAGTATCGGGCTTATTGGGACTAGTACCATACATAGCTTCCTCTAAATCAGTTAAATTGTCAGCATCAGTGTCTTTGCCGGCGATAAAAACAATCGGCGGCAAAAAATCATCAGTAGTATTCACCGCACTACCAGACTGACTACTAACGCTCGGCGCATTATTAATGTTTTCGTTTGACCGAGACTGCTCCGCATTTATATTAATGTTACTATTCAACTCATTTATGTTAAGATTGGAATTGACTTGTTCTGTTAATCCGCTAAAAACTTCGCCATTAATAATATCTTGGTTCGTGTTTAAAACATTAATATTGGGGCTAATTAAAACGTTTTGTCCGCCGGTATCACTCCAATCAACACTAAAAAATATAGCTCCAATAACAAATAATAAAACAACCACTGCGATGGCAATAATTATCTTTGTTTTACTGCTCATTCCTTGTTTTGACGCAATAAAAAATTTTTCCGGCATTACATGAATGTCTTCTGATTTAATTTTTACTTCCGGCTGTTTTTTTTGCGCGACCTTCAGAACATCACCAGTTATTTTTTTCTTTAAAAAATCAAATATAGCCATAATTTAATAATTACTCCGGTATACTAAACAGTCTGCCCGGACCGTTAGGATCATAGCCACCTTTTACCTCCTGACCGTCTTTATATCCGTCACCATCAGTATCAGAATTTAAAGGATCGGTTTTATAAATATACACCTCTTCTTTATCAAATAAACCGTCTAAATCGGAATCTGCGAGAAAAGAATCAGTGCCTAAAGTTACCTCCTCTTGATCGGTCAATCCATCGGAATCAGAATCTTTTGTTGGTTGGCTGATGTTTTGTGATTGATTTACTTGATCAATCAGACCGGTACCTTGATTAATATTTTTGTTTTCTTCGTTCAAATTGGCGTCCTCTTGATTCAAATTTAATTCCGGCAAAACATTATTAAGGTTATTTTCTCCAAGCGACGACTGATTAGCGCTAAAATACTTGGCATATACCAACCAACCGGCTAAAACCACAAAAACAATAGCTAGAACCACGATCAAAATAACAATAATTTTTTTCATTTTTAAATTAGGTGCTATCGGTATTTCCGTTGATGGCATCATGGAATTAGCCGACGGATCAGGCATTGCTTCCATATTTGACATAATAGGACTAACCGGTCGTTTCACCTGAGGACTAACCGAAGAGTCTACTCCCGAAAAAATGTCTTCGGGCTCTTTGACCGGCTGATTAGAATTTGGCTGTTGATTATTTTTTAGATCGTCGAACATAATAGTAGGTATAATAATTATTTTATTTGACCGTGGTATTACTCTTGGTTGTAACGGTGGTTGTCGTTGTCGAAGGTGCGGATATTTTCAACTCAACATCAAAAAGCTGATAACACTCGTCTCTTTTTGACGCTACTGTAATTTTATCACATAATTTACGATCTTTCTTCACCCAGGCTTGTTTATAGTAAATGAAATTGACACAGGTTTCCGCAAGGTTGTTGTCGGCTATTATCTTGGTTTGGCAAAAAGCAGTTTTAGTGTTTTCATTAATCAACTGACTCAAACAACTAATCTTTTTTTGCTCGTCGGATATCTGCAAACAAAAATCAGCCTTTTTTTGTTTTGCCGCTAAAATATTAAGCACGGCATTTTTACAATAATCTTTACCCGTGGTATCACTTATCGATTCACACAAACCAATATTGTTTTGTTTAAAAGCAAACTCACGATAACAGACATCTTTTTTGTCCCCCAAATCAGCACATTGATTAACTTGGTTCAAAACTATTGCCTGTTCTAACTTAACTTTCTGCAAGCAGTTATCTTTTTTATTATCAGATACAGTATCGCATTTTGCCTGTTTGTTAGCAAAATAGCTGCTGTCTCTTATTATTTTACCGTTTTGAATATTGATTGGCTTTAGTTCAATTTGCACACCTCTCACTTGCGCACCATCGGTTCCATTTTCATCTTTTTGAGCGCAGCCAAAAAAAAGCAATACCGCTAAAAGCAACACTGACGATATTAATATTACTTTCTTATTTTTTATCATACAATCTTAAAGTGTTGATTTTATTATTTCGCTCTCTCCATAATAACCATTTTTCCAAGGACAGAAAAGTAGTTTACCGGCACTAAAGACCACCGGTTTGACAATAGGTGTTTGGAAAGAAATATTATAAGCCTTAAACTCATCGCTTGACTCGGTCGGCATGGTCGATGAACAATATGTCGAATCTAGTGTTATTTCCAAAGTACCTTCGTATTTATTATTCACCGGATTATACTGATAATTATTAAATGTCAGCTGCGGACCGCCATTAAAAGTAACTGCGACAGTTTCATCGGAAATAGCACCGGCAATCGTTTCATATAAACCCTGCAACTGACTGGCGGTAGTAGCGCTATAAGCCCTATTACGACCAGAACTAACCCAATTTAATTCATTTGTTTCTTGTTTACAATAAATACTGTCTCGCGTCAGATCACACTCCTCTAATAAATCATTAGCGGTTCTACAAGTTACTACGCCATCTCCACCGCTAGTACCGCTGACTTTATTCTTACAATTATTATCCCCGCAGATGCAATTACTGGAAGAGAGCCCATTCATATAGGCACGAAGACCCAAATCAGCTGTCAACGCCACGGTAAACATATCTACGCCGATGTTTGGATTTTTTAATACGGTCGCTTCCGCCATAGCATCGTGACTACCGCTAAAATTGCCATCAGTCATAAATACAACCACCTTCTTGTCAAAATCTTTGCCAGAAGAATCCTTGGGATAATCATTAAACATTTTCTGAGCTTCCTGCAGCCCTAAATCCTGATACGTGGAGCTGCCCCGCAGACCACCGACACCAGCAACATAACTATCTATAACGCCATTTAAAGTATTTTGCGATTCTTGCACCGGTAAAAATCCAGGAGTGTCTGGTCCGGACGTCAGAGCATAACTAACCAGCCCAACTTCCACACCAGCGCCCTCATCAATCAACGTGCTAATAGCTGTCTTAAGAGATTCTTTGAGAACGTCTAAACGAGTTTTTGGTGATTCTAATATTTCATTCATACTACCAGATAGATCGGATACAAACACCAAGGCAACCGAGCTACCACCAACCGCGCCAGCATCTTGATAAACTTTCATTGTTATTTTATTTGCGGTACGACAAACCGGAATATTAACCGTGGTATTTACCATGGTGGCGTTTGGTTGCAGTGTAACCAATGATTTTTCTTCCGGAGTAAAAGTAATTGTTGCTTGGCTGCTGTTATCTTTACAGTTCCAAGTACAGCTATTATTGCATACATTAGCCGTGTTTGTATCACCGTCATCACACTTCTCCCAGACACCGTCTTTTCGCTGATCGATTACGCCATTACCGCAACTCTTTTGTACTACACAGCCATAATCTTTATTATCAGTCGTGTCGTCACCACAACAATTAGCAGTGCCGCCAAAGCCGGTCCACCAAGTATTTGCCAAAGCATTGCATTTTGTCTTGCAGTCGTCTGGGTCGGTCCCCCAACAATCAACATCGCAAGCATCGCCGCATTTCGGATTTAATAAATATGGCTTACCGATCATCTGGCAATCACCATCACTGTCTACCTGCAAAGGATTATACACCGACCAACAATTGTCTTGTCCGCCGCAAACAAAATCATTATCAGAATCGTTATTCCCATCGACCGGACAAATCCAATCACAAGAATTGCCTAAATTATCGCCATCAGTATTTGCCTGACCGCAATATTTTTCTTCGTCGGCAGTACCATACCAAGCGCAACATTTCTTTTTGTCGGTAAAAGGACAGCACTGCGGCGCATTCGTCGGACAATCGCTTCCGACATATCCGTTTTTCTCATAAGGACAATTATCGCCAAAATCCGGGACACCGTCTTGATCGGAATCATTGATCGAATAACCGGAAAAATTTTTACAATTATCCGATACAGCATCAAAATAATCTTGATCTTCGTAGTCTGATTCATACACATTAATATCACCGTTTTCTGGTTTTTCCAGATGCACCAAAACCCTACCCTCATTACCGCCATTATTACTGGAATAGAAATAAGTATAAGAATTTTGCGGGCAAGAAAACAGTAACGCCTTATTATCCCAACAAGTCTGACGGTTAAAGTTATAATTAGCGTCATAGCAGCCGTTAAACTGATCAATTGGGTCAACGGGCAAACCACTACCAAGATCGTTACCCAGAGTTGCCTGCCAAGAAGGCCAGGTACTATAGCTTCTTCCAGAAACATAAGAACCGGCATCAAGTGTTGGATATTTGTTATTTTTTTGATAGTAATTATTCAAAATACTGGTCATGGTATGCAAATCAGCCAAACGTTGCGTATTACGAATCAATTTCGCTCTAGGCGCGTCACAATAAGCGGCATTACCACTGACGTCTTTGGCACAAGCGCCTGAATAGACGTTCGGACAATCGGAATCTAGTTCGCAAACGACATTGGTATTATCCTTGCAACGATAGCAATCGAAATCTTTGGAACAAGAAATCGGCTCGGCGAAAGCGTTGGTATCGCAAAAAGCCTTTGGCAACACTGCCTCGTCGCCGCATTCATTATCAACGGTATTACCAACATCTAAGGTCGAACACGATTTACTGTTGTCGTTATTACACCAACCTAAAATTTCACACTTACCGTCCGCGCCACAGTCAGTATCAGCGACACAGGAGGTTTTTTTGTTATTGCTGCAAACAAAAGGTTTTTTAGTTACCAGCCCCGTTCCAGCACGGCACAAATCAGTACCCACACCCTGACCATCTACATTAACATTAAATTTCATATTATTCAGCAACTGCTGAAAAATATTTTTAGTATTAACATTAGAATTCTGGCTTTGGGACAAAATATAAATATTGGTGTACATCGTATTAGTACTACGGCTCCAATTGGCGGCATTAATATAATATGTACTGTCTTTGCTAACCGCCGAATAACCGCCCACTGCTTTAGCCGCAGTAGCGCTGGCATCAAACCTGTCAGAGAACCACTGCGCGGCGGAAATATGCTGCGGGTTAGCTTCAACACTCATAATCAAAGCATCATTTGATCCACCGGTCTCTCCACCACGGCGAAAATTATCACGTGGCAAAAGAATGTGGCGAATTAATCCTTTTTGTGCAGGCAAAACGGGAGTTTGGGTAAATATTGGCGGATACACTAAAGCTGGCAAATCGTCATCAAACCCAGCAGACCCAGCGTCACGACAATAATAAGTACGGAAATTGGTATAATTTTCCGGGTTTTTGAATTGCGAAACTATGGTATTATCCGAATCGCTAAAATTACTAACAGCATCGAATTTACACGGACCGACATATTGATGACCGACTTCGGTATAACAATCGTCATCTTTTTCGCAAGCAAGTAAATTACCAGAAGCAATGGTCGCGCTACAAACCTGTGGCCATGGGTTTTCACAAACAAACACCACCACTCCTGCCTGAGCGGCAAAAGTTTTTCCGGCATCTATAATACTATCCGAGGTAATGGTGGCGGTGGCAATCAGTTGTCCTTCGCCGTTAGTTTTTTGAGACGTAACCCGACTAACATAAGGATAATTATACGGCGCGCCGCAAACCTGACTAGGATATTTCGGGTCGACACAATCAGCATTACCGTGTTCAGGGTTACAAGCCTTATTGGTAACCGAACAATAAGTAGCTACTCCCGCGCTTAAAGTTGCACTGGTATTATTTATTTCCGGTGTCAACGACCAACTCCAGTTCCAAGAATAAAATCCCGGAACCATTTCTATTTCCTGTCCGTTGGCATTAAATGTCGAGGCAACAAAATTTTCTACTTCATCGGTCTGAGTAAAAGATTTGCTGGTCGGACTAAGACGAACATAATTTAAACTACAAATTTCCTCTCCGGTATTAAAAGTCCATTCGTAAACATTTGCTCCGCGCAAAACGGACACACCCAGACTGTCTTTAACCGCTGAGGCAAATTTAACCTTAATCGTTTTATTTGGCGGCAAGGGAGAGGAGAGATTAATTACCATCTTACTATGGGTCAAACCATCGCTGCCCACGCCATTATCGACATATTCAATTCCAGTCACGGAATAATTTACCGTACATTCATTTATTTCCGCAGCATTTGCTTGATGACTAAAAACACCAATCACCCAATCCTTCACCCTCTGATAAGTATTCACCAAATAATGCCACCACCTATTTGCGCCACTATTTACCGCCACGGCACAACCATCAACGGAAACCGAAATATTTTTACTATTAAAAGTAGTAAAATCCATCGGATGATTGCTGTCAAAAAGAACGCTAATAGAAGTATTACGACAAACATTATCTCCATGCGGATAAGAAGAATAAACTACCGGTCGCGTTCGACAGCAACCGCTGGCATCAGCGCCGTATCCGGCGTTATTTAGAGCACAAGCTTCATCTGTCCAACCGCAAACCACCGTCAGATCGGAGGATCCTTTTTTAGTCCCAGACAAATCACACTCGTATTTATTACCGACGGAATTAAGAGGACAATCGCTTGTCTGAATGCAAGCAGTAAATTTAGGATCGCCGGTACAAACACCGCCAGTAAAGGCAGTGATATTAGCCCGACCCTCTCCAACCGATTGTGCTAGCTGATAAGCCTTGCGATTTAATAAATCCGGCGTTGCTTCGCTACTACCGTTATATAAACAATTTGTCGGATTGCAATTATTGACTTCATAATTATTCTGACCGCCATAATAATTTTCCACTATCGATCCAAGGTCACATTCTTCACCGCGGTCGACGATACCGTTTTGGCAAGAGGATTTCCACCAATTGCCAATACGATTTCTATCGTATTTATATCCACCGCTTGAATTTAAAATTACACAAGAAACCTTATCCGCTCCGGCACGCTGACATCCGGCTTCAGCCGACGCCGGATCTTTAGTCTTACCAGCAAAGCTTGGAGTGCCGGAATCGATATCACCATGACCATAAAGACTATTAGCGGAACAACTACCGTTTCTAATAACAGAAAACACGCTTTTATCATCATTCCAACATAATTCACATTCTTCTCCAGTACCTACCTGACCATCACCGCACAAAGACCGTCCATCAACAGAACCGGAACTGACACAATTGTCAGCACAACCGTCTGTGTTGTTATTATTTGGTTCATCAACAACATCACAAGCCTCCCCGCCTTCTAGCCTGCCGTTACCACAAACCGCCAAACCTTGATTTGTATTGCCAGTATTTAAACAAGTATTGGCATTACAACTATTTACTTCGTAATTATTATAAACATGGTTATCTTCTTGATCGGTATAATAATCGGTGATCAATGGACCGTAATCGCAGCTTTCCCAAGACTGAATTACGCCATCGCGGCAAGAACCCGCCGGTCTGCTGGTCGTATTTAATAGACAAGTCGCTGAATTACAATTATTTTCCGTCCAAGCAGGATTACCGATTTTTACCCCGTAATCGCATTGTTCCCAGCTTTCCACCACCCCGTTACCACATAAGCCGAAAACAGAATAGCTACTACCCTCTCGTAAACATTTATTTGAACAACCGTCGCCGGAAACCGGAGGATAAACCCCGTCATCACAATTTTCGCCGCGGTCAATAATACCATTACCGCAACCAACGCTATAACCAATGGTTTGGGCAACTGTCGGTTTTTCCGACTCCCATTTCCAACTATAAAAACTGTTGTTTAGTTTTTGACCAAAAGGACTACAGTCGTCAGACCGACCAAATGCCTGACTAAAATAAGATTGATACGCCGGTATAGCGCTTAAAAAAGCCTTGTTAGGAGTAACCGATACATGATCAACTGAACATAAATTATAGTCATTTTTGGTGCTAAATATCCAGCTATAACTATCCGGAACATTGTCAGCGGCATAATTATCGTAATTTAAACCGATCAATTTTAATCCATCGATGTTTTGTATCGGATCGTTATCGGGACTGCCGAGTATCACGCGATAATAAGTATTTGGCAAAAGTTTTCCGCCGTTATAATCACCCGGGGTAGTGCTGCGAGGATAAAAAGTCAGCTCGGAATTATAAAGACCGTCATCAACGCTTTCACTGTAACGATAATCGATACTTAAATCCGGATCAATATTTTCAATCGGGACCGAAGACATATTTTCTTTCTTACATTCCAGGTCGGCACCGCAAGAAAAAAGCATGACATTTTTAGCATCAACCAAGGTATTTTCTGCCATCGGTACATTAAAAGCAGCACCAACCTGACTATTCACACAAGCCTGTGAACAATCCGGCCATTTAGCAATAACCTTAGGGTCTTCCAGATTAATAAACAAATTAGCTCTTCCTTCTTTGCCGGAAGACAGCTCCTGCGCTCTGATTAAAACCGGATCACCGGCTATTTGATAACCACCGGTTTTATACCAAGACCAGGTATTATTAGATAAACCCTTACAATAAAGCTGACATTCTTCCGAAGAATTTGTGATTACGCCTTTTTGCGCAACAACAATAACGTCGGAGCGAGTCTGCAACCCAGAAAGTAATTCACTATAATCACCAGGCGTATCGCATTCCGTATCAGCCGGATAATCAACTTTATTATCACCGTCATTTTCTAGGCTATCCGAACATTGTGGAGCAATATCACAATCGCAAGAATAAGTGTTTCCACCAGTAGGCTTGATTGCTTCGGCATGACGCAGATTGCCAAAATAAGCAACTAATTGCTCGCCCGCCTCTTCTGATCGATCATAGGAAGAAACGCATTTATAATCACAATCAACGCTGTCAACGGTACAGCCGGCTTTATAATCTTTTTTTCCGTCATTGTCATTATCGCGACTATCGCTACAGCCATTACTTGGTATCTGGTACAAAGCGGCTTTATTGGTATTCGCACCGTCCGCTTCAGTAGCCTTCCAGGACCACTGATAGTCATAAGTATCAATCAAATTACATGGATTATTTTCCGCCGAAGCCTGGGCAGTGTGATAGACCGGATTACGCGGGAAAGCAGGATTATCCCAGTTTAAATAAAGCTTTGCCAAACGATTAGCAGTATAAGAAACCGGCACCACTGTCGGGCAGCCAATTTTACATTTAGCGCTGTCAACGCGAGTTTTAAACTGCCAGATATAATCCGCCAATAACTGATATCCTCCTTGTGCGGTGGCGGAATGAAAACCGGTTGTGCCCGGCAAAGCATCCCCCTTGCGTAAAGCCATGCGATACCAGCTGTCCGGCTGCAAGCCAACTCCGGCAAAATTAACAATAAAACCGTCGTTGAAAGTAATTAAATTATCAGCCGTAATATTAATTTTTTGATTACAGTTGGTATTGCCGCCGTTAATACAAGCGCAGTTTGCCGTTGGACTGCAAACACACGGATCATGATCGTCTTTACCGTCGCCATTAACGTCGGTCTGATATCCGCATTTTTCAAAATTATAATTATTAACATCTTCGAGATCATCCGGGTTCATATCCATATTAAATCGAGCAGTAATAACCGAATTGGGACAAGCTAGATCAAAACCGCGATTAATATCCCATCGAGGAGTCCAAGGACTGGGGCTGGGGGTATTTGCTCCCTCCGGACAAGTTTCATCGCGATTACATTCTTCAACTACTTTCGGATAGCGGGGAATCTCTCCGGTAGAAAAAGCCCAAGCGTAAGAAGAAAGCACGCCGATCCCCACACAAGTACCTTTGGTTTGACAAACGCCTGAAGGACAACACTGGTCGATAACGCCACAGGATGTATCGCTCCATTCCCAATAATAATTCCCCGTGGCAACACTTTTATTACAAACCCAACAATTGGTCTTTGGTGAAACGCCGAGTTCCTGATCTTGGTCACACTCGCCAGCCGTCGGCTTACCAGTACAATCATCATCCGCGCGGCAAGAACCGACGGAGAAATTCAAAGGATTACTGGATTTACCCTGTGCACTAACTAACACCACCGGACCGGTTTTAGTATTTTTCGGCACCTGAACTTTTACCACTTCGCTCCAAGAAATAATCGGCGCGGTCACTGTTGCTTGCCAAAAATTAACACTGCCGTTCTGTGACCCCATGCTGTCGCCGAAAACATAAACAGGGGTTGCTTCCGGACCGTTATCTGGTTTGAGCAAACAAATTCCCGGAGTGGGTGTATCGGTATTAATGATAAAATCAGCTGCTGCCGAAGAAGCATTGTCGGAAGAACGACTAATAACGATAAAATAATCACCAAGTAATGCACTGCCGGTATCTGGCACTTTTACTATTACTTGATTATTATTCCAAATTTTATCCTGACACTGCTGAGGGAAGTTTAAATCAGCTGGAAATTTTTTACTGGTATCGTTTTTATTTATAAACTCTACTACACCGGCTCTGCCAAAATTTTGACCGGTAATAGTAACATATTGACCAAAACCACCGCTTTTTGGCTGCACATCTGAAATAATCGGATTAGCTAAAGGACTTGATTTTACTAAAAATTCAAAAGGATTGCTCTTTATATCGCCGCGTTCGATAGTAACCGTCGGACGCCCGCTTTGAATATTAGGCACGCGCGCTTCTGCTTCTTTGCCGGTATCTGCCCAAGAATTAATCACCGCGCTGTATTTGCCACCGAATTTTACCAGAGCGCTACCTTGAGTAGTACCAAAGTTGATTCCGTAAATTTTAAACAAAGCATCCGCCGCTCCTTGCGCCGGGTTCAATTTACAAATTCCGGGATAATCATAACAATTACCGTTGCTAGTGGTACAAACATCAAAATCAAGCAACTGAGAACCGTGATTATCATTAGTAGCATCTTCTTTATTCTCAGTGGTAATAATTTTTATCGGACCGCTGACAGCGCCGTCTGGCAACACTACAATCACCTGAGTATCTGTCCAGCAACTTTCGTCATCGCACTGGTTGTTAATCTGCGACGGCTTAATACCGATCTTATCATCAGCCTCTCCTGCCCCGCCCAAAAACACCACCTGTCCCGACGTCTTACCAAAAAACCTTCCTCTAATAGTAACAAAATTTCCTTTTGGCGCTCTACCTGGCTCTACTGTCTGAATTTCCGGCCAACCTTCGCATTTGCAATCAGCCGGCGCGCAATAATTAGTCCAACAAACGTCGTTGGTCGGAGTTTTACAAGTGGTAGTATCCTTATCAGCCGCATCGCAATCGGCACCAACACAAGCACCGCATTCGGTTCCGCCGCAATCAATTTCAAACTCGTTTTTTTCCGGCGAAGAAGAAAAAGTGTCTTTCTGATTATTAAAACAATGCCAAGCGCGAACAATCGCTTCTCGCTCCGCCGAAACTCCGGCAGGATTATCGTCGGTATCACTTGCTTTAGCCAATAACGTATGTTTTAACCCCAAACCATCCGGAGTTTGCCAAGTATAAACATACGGTTCACTAGTTAACGTTGCTACCGGCGTATTCATGTCGTCTATATAAAGTTGAACATCGGAAATTTCGTAATTATCCTTGGCAGAAATCCTGACTTCGACCGCATAATTTTCCGGCACATACCTGCCTTGTGATGGTTCCAGAGAAGTAATACTAACCTTCGGTGACTCCTCATCCATCACATCATTTATTTTGAATTTTCTCGTGCAATGATCAATAACCACACCGCATTGGTTTGACTTACCCTTTATGGCATCTTGAATCGATCCCTGCCTGACATTAACCTGATATAAACCCCAGGGGCTAAAACATTTTTTACATTTTTTATCAGAAGTTTCACTGCAAGCAGCGTCACACAAATCGTTAGGACGAAATTCCACCACTGTTTTATCACCGGATTTAAACTGTATTGTTCCGGCAACCGCTAGTGGCGAAGAATAAGTAGTGGTCACTTCCTTGGTCGTTGGATCAATTTCGCCGATTTTAGAGATAGTGATATCGCCATCGTCCAAATCTATAGAATCAAAATTAACTTGTTTATTAAAATAAATTCTAACGACAGTATCTTTTGGTCCAACGGCATTTTCTCTTGGTTTAATGTCGGTAACCCAAAAATCATCAGTCCGACCGCAACCAGCGATACTGCTGTCGTAAGTCCAAGAAGACGATTGACAAACCCAGCAGCCATTGACTTCGCCGGAATTTTCCGTCGAACAAGTTTTATCCGGTTCCGTTCCTGTACCGGTAGCTTCTAAAAGTTTGGAAACAACAAAACTGACAATGGCAAAAGCTAAAACAATAATCAACAAACCGATTACGCCTTCAATTAAAATTCTTTTTGCTTTTTCTATTTTTTCCGCTTCGCCGGCCGACGTCATCCACAAAAAACCGGCATATAAACAAATACCGACGGCAATAATACCCAAAAATCCTAAAGCATAACGGATAATATTGGCTACCGTCACTCGAATATCAGCTGTCGGAAGATTGACTACCTGCCCTACCTGGTTCAAACCAAAATCATTACTGTTAGCCGCATTGATCGAATTAATCCAAAACAAACTCACTAGCAACGCCAAAACGATGCTGGCGGTAAATATTATCTTTTTATACCTTTCTGTCTTTTTCATTTTTATTAAAATTATATTACCAGCTATTATGGCGTTGCCGATGCTGAAGCCGGCCATTCAATCCATAAAGGCTTGGGACACTCATCACTTTCGCCGTCAGCCGTATTATACAAAATGTCGTTACAGCAAGAAGGTGTGTTTTTATCGGCTGACTGATAAGGATAATTACAACCGCCACTCACTTCCGTACTGGCGCCGGCCGGATAATAACAGTTTTGATAAATATCTTTTATCCCAGCGGAAAGATGCAAAGAGTAATCATAACGACTTTCCCCGATTTTGCTTTCCAAAAAATCATCGTGATCAATCAATACCTGACTCTGGTTATCAGGAACACTGTCAGAATCAGAAGCGTTGTCTAAATTACTAAAGCCAACCCAAAACGGCAGATTTTCGTTTAAAATACTACCGTTAAAAGTCACCTTATTATTTGTCGCAATGGCAATATTGGAAGAATTAAGACTACGACCCATTAACAACCGTTGAAAAACAACCGACACTCTTTTATCCGGGGCAACGTCACTAAACAAAATACCCGGATCGATATTGGTAATATACGGAGGATCAAGAATGATTTTGTTGTTAGTTTTAAAATACCAAAAATAATTATCTTCTACCGGTCCGATAGTGCAATCACAACCGTTCACTTTTGGCGCGACAAAAACGCAAGACTTTATTTCACAAACACCCCCCTCCAAACCGTTGCCGTTAAAAGAATTTGCCGCCAAATCGGTTACGCCGTCGTAACTGCCGTCGTAAGCAGCGGTTGGCGGATTAGGTGAAAGGGTGGCTGATTTGATATTAACTTCAATCTCACTATCTTGCGGCAAACAATAAACATCGTCACCGCAAGAATTGGTGCCGCAAAGACCTTCCGGCTCCGTCGTAAACTCTACCGTGCGATATTGATTGGATAAAGTATATGTTCCGCCCAAAGGTACGGTAGAAGTAATATTACCGCTGTTATCACGCACAACCCTGGAAACGACAATATCTCTGAAACTCTCTGTTGTTAGCTGATTGTTTTCCACTTTGGCTAAACCCGAAACAGTCAAAGGATTTACCGCTTCATTAAAATTCATTTGAATCACCACGTTTCGCGCTTCGGTTTTGTTGGGAGTAGGATAAACGCTCTCAATTTTCGGCGCGGTAATATCTAAAAAAGGTCCGACTTCAAAACTCCATTCATAATAACTATCGGCGCCGCTAGCACTAAAAGCACGTTCGCCGTTAGCTTTGCTAATACTGTTAGACAAATTGACACTATAATAATAACGATCATTAGCCGTACCTAACGGTTCAGTAGGAACAAATAAAACCGTTTTACTATCACTGCTTGGACGAAAATAAACATTTTTATCGGCATTATCACCGATACCCAAAGCATTCTCCGGACCAAGCGGTAACTCTTTGTTTTTATTAGCTTCAATACTGGACGGTAAATAAATCTTAACCGCATTATAATCAAGCAGGTATTCCCACCATTCTTTATAATCCGCTCCGGTTTGACCGTTGTTTTGCTTAATACAACTTTCAGCATCGAGATTCGGACAATCATTGTCAGCAACACCAGTCACCTTATTTTTATTGGGATTACCCTTGATAAAAGTAGACAGATCCATTCTTTCCTTAAAAGTGACAATAATCATTGTGTTTCGAGGAATACAACCCTCGATTGACGGCGGTTGCTGCGTGCAATGAGCCCCACGCGGCGGATAATGACTTTCGATAATGCCGTTGCCTAAAGCACCACGACCATAAGTAAACGGCACACTAGGCGATCCAAATTGATAATTCTTCGCCGAATTAGTTAAGCCGTTAATAACAAAACTAACGATAGCGAAGGCAAGCAAAATAACAGCTAAACCAATAGCCCAGTTTCGCATCGTGGCTTTTGCTTGATTTATTTTTTCTTCCTCCCCGCCGGAAGTCATCCAGATAAATCCGGCGTAAATCAGCATCGCCACAGAAACAAGACCTACCAGCCCTAGAGAAACCTGAATTATTCTCGCCACAATCAAACGAATATCAGTGGTCGGCAAAACCGTATTCTCCGCAATAACATTCAGACCAAGCGAATCAGCGCTTATCGGCTGTTGTTGCGCCAAAATAACCTTTGGCAACAAACAAAAAATTGCCAGCGCAAAAATAAGGCTGGCAACTTTTAAAGCTTTTTTTTGTTTTATGCCCTTCATGGCGTTTAACCATTATGATTCGCTTAGATTTTACCCCTTGGCTTCTAAGACGTATAAAATTTTGTAATGAAGGACTGCTTATGCACCCATTTCTTCTTTTACAATACTGCTGACCACTTTACCGTCAGCCGCTCCAGATGTTTGCGCCATTACTTCTTTCATCACCGCTCCAAAATTATTAGCAGAAGAATTAGCAACGACTTTTTTGACTATTTCTCTTATTTGTTCTTCCGACATTTGCTCGGGAAGATATTTTTCAATAATTTTTAGTTCTTGTTCTTCTTTACTAGCTAAATCTTCTCGATTTGCCTTTCGATACTCAGCGATAGATTCATTGCGTTGCTTAACCTGGATTTTGAGAATTTGCAACGCTACCTCGTCGTTCATCTCCTTACCTACCATCGACGGATCTTTAGCTTTTTTTTGGATTTCCGACTTTAACAAACGCAAAGTAGACACCACGGATTCGTTGCGGGCTTTTTGAGCTTCGAGAAAGTCTTTTTCTATTGTTTCTATTAAAGACACAGACTAAAAAATTTATTTTCTCACAAATTCGTCTTTGAGTTGACCAATCTTTTTGAGATATTCTCTCTTGGACTGTAACTCTAAACGACGCAAAGCGCTCTTTTGCTGAGCGTTTTTGTTTTTATCCTTACGATGGAATTGAATCTTTTTAGCCTGCAAGACTTTGCCGCTTTGAATCAATCGACGGTTAAAACGTCGTAATAATGACTCAAAAGATTCATTCTTTTTTTTCTTAACTTCTGCCACAATACACCTTCCTTTCTATTTTTAAATAATTATTAACAAATACCTTCTAACTGACTAAATAATAACACTAAAAATACCAAAAGTCAAAACACTTAAATCTGACTGATAATCTTGCCGCCACCGAGCAAATGAACGTGTAAATGCTCGATTATCTGACCCCCATCCTTACCAGTGTTTATTACTGTTTTATAACCACTTTCAGCAATCCTAAGCTCCTGTGCCAAAGCCTTTACCCGATAAAAAATATTTGCCAAAAGTTCTTTGTCCCCAGAGTCTATTTGTGCCAAAGAAACAATGTGCTTTTTTGGCACCACTAAAACATGAACAGGAGCCGACGGCTTAATATCACGAAAAGCCATGATCGTTGCATCTTCGTAAAGCATTTCGGTTGGTATTTCTTTATTGGCTATTTGACAAAAAATACACATATGTTTATTTTTCCTTCAATCTTTTCTTGACTTCAGGGATTATTTTATCCAGATCAACGTTTTCCTGCACGCCACCTTCCATGTCACGTAACAGCACTGTTCCTTCGAGAACTTCCTTTTGACCTAAAATTAAAACATATTTAACGCCGAGCTTATCGGCTATTTCCAGTTGACCTTTTAGACTGTCTTTCGCAAGCATCTGATAAATGGCATTTTTTCTTTACGAA